>DAIOWB010000016.1:0-18869 GCA_036758725.1 Lacibacter sp. | reverse complement strand
TTGTTTTTGTGTTTGGGTCATGGTGAATCAAAAAAGTTTTTAACCGAAAATACAATAGATGAAAAAGTAAAAGTGATTGATCTCGCTAATGATTTTCGACTTTCAACAAACGGCCAACGGCCAACTCATAACGGTCAACCATTCATCTACGGTTTACCAGAACTCAACAGAGAACAAATTAAAACAGCCACCAACATTGCCAATCCCGGATGTTTTGCTACAACCATTCAACTGGGTTTATTGCCTTTGGCAAAAGCAGGATTGCTTAAAGAAGTTTATACAACAGGCATAACGGGAAGTACAGGTGCCGGACAAAGTTTATCTGCAACCTCACACTTTAGCTGGCGTGCAAATAATATACAAGCATATAAAACATTAACGCATCAACATTTGGGTGAAATACATGAATCACTACATCAATTGCAGGAGAGTTTTCCAAGCTCCCCTTTAGGGGCGGGGGGGCTAAACTTTGTTCCATGGCGTGGCGATTTTACAAGAGGTATTTTTGTTAGCTCTCAATTGCATTGCGATAAAAGTTTAGAAGAGTTAAATGCTTTGTATGAAGATTTTTATAAAGAACATCCGTTTACACAGGTTACAAAAGAAGCTGTGTTCTTAAAACAAGTGGTGAATACAAACAAATGCATCATTCAATTAGAAAAAGTGGGAGACATGCTGGTTGTTCATTCTGTTGCTGATAACTTACTGAAAGGTGCAAGCGGACAAGCAGTACAGAATATGAATCTGATGTTTGGATTCGATGAAAGAGAAGGATTGAAATTAAAAGGAAGCCCCCTCTAACTCTCCGCCAACAGGCGGAGGCTGATTTGGGAGCCTCAAAATAAAATAGTACAGGTTAAAATTTATTACACTAAAATCCCTCCTTTGGAGGGTTGGGGAGGCTCATTATGAATCTATTCGACGTATATCCAATCAACAACATCACCATAACAAAAGCCAAAGGCTCTTATGTATGGGATGATAAAGGCGATCAGTATTTAGATCTGTATGGAGGCCATGCTGTCATCAGTATTGGTCATACTCATCCCCATTGGGTAAAACGAATTGAAGAGCAGTTGAATAAAATTGCATTCTATTCCAACTCAATAAAAATTCCTTTACAGGAAGAACTTGCAAATAAACTGGGAAAAATGAGCGGAAAGGAAGACTATCAGCTCTTCCTTTGTAACTCAGGTGCAGAAGCCAATGAAAATGCATTAAAGCTTGCAAGTTTTCATAATGGCAGAAAAAAAATAATTGCATTTAATAAAGCTTTTCATGGTAGAACTTCATTAGCAGTAAGCGCTACGGATAATAAAAATTATATAGCACCTGTAAATGAAACGGAGAATGTAATTTTTCTGCCATTCAATGATGAACAGGCATTGGAAGATGCGTTTAAAGAATATAGCAATGAAATTTCATCTGTTATTATTGAAGGCATACAAGGAGTTGGTGGAATTAATGTTGCTGAAAATTCTTTCCTGAAAAAAATCAGAACACTTTGTGATGAATATGGTGCTGTTTACATTGCCGATAGTGTACAGTGCGGATATGGAAGAAGCGGTAAGTTTTTCAGTCATGATTTTGCTGGGGTTAATGCAGATATTTATTCCATGGCAAAAGGAATGGGCAATGGTTTTCCAATAGGTGGAATTATTATTGCGCCACATATTAAACCCAAGCACTTTCAACTGGGAACAACCTTTGGTGGCAATCATTTAGCCTGTGCAGCTGCGTTAGCGGTGCTTGAAGTAATGGAGGAAGAAAAGTTAATGGGCAACGCCGTAATGATTGGAAATTATTTAAAAGAAGAGCTGGAGAAAATAGACGTGTTACAAAATGTAAGAGGAAGAGGATTGATGATTGGCTTTGATGTACCTGAAGAATTGAAAGGCCTCAAGAAAAATTTACTAATTAATCAGAAAATATTTACAGGAGAAGCAAAACCAAATGTGATTCGTTTGTTGCCAAGCCTTGCATTGAAGAAACGGGATGCAGAACATTTTATTGAAGCGGTGAAGGAAGAGATAAGCTTAATGCAAAAAGCTTAATGCAGAATGCTATGAGAGATTATAAAAAATATGATGTTTGGGAAAAGGCCCACCAACTTGTTTTATTTGTTTATAAGGAATTGATTCCAACATTTCCCAAAACAGAGCAATTTGAATTATCATCACAAACAAAAAGAGCCGCTTATTCCATCCCAATGAATATTGCAGAGGGTTGTGGCAGAAATTCTGATAAAGACTTTGTTCATTTTTTGGATATTGCATTAGGATCTGTTCACGAGTTAGAATATACTTCATTACTTGCTTTTGATTTAGGATATATTAGTAAAGAAAAACAGGAGGCTCTGTTGATAATATTGAATGAGGTTAAAGCAAAGTTGATTAATTTAATAAAAGCAATTCGTAAAAATTAGGAACGTCCCTTGCATTCCGCATTGAGCATTCCGCATTAAGCATAAAATGAAACAATTTATTTCCGTTCATGATGTAAGCAACATAGATGCACTGGTACAAAAAGCATTGGCATACAAAGCAAATCCTTTGCTTGATCAGCAACTGGGCAAGGGCAAACGAATGGGATTGATTTTTTTAAATCCCAGTTTACGTACAAGATTAAGCACACAGATTGCTGCTGAAAATTTAGGTATGCAACCAATTATATTTAATGTTGGCAGTGAAGGCTGGAGTTGGGAGTTTGAAGAAGAAGCCATAATGAGCGGCACAACAGTTGAACATGTAAAAGATGCTGCACCTATTCTTGGAAATTATTTTGATGTATTGGCAATACGTACGTTTCCTTCTTTAAAAAACAAAGAAGATGATTACAGTGAATTGTATATAAAACAGTTTATTAAATATGCAGGGGTTCCCGTTGTAAGTTTGGAAAGTTCAACATTACATCCATTGCAATCGCTTACAGATATTATTACGATTACCGAATGGATGAAAAAATCTGAAATCGAAAATCGCAAACCTAAAATTGTATTAACCTGGGCACCACATATTAAACCGTTGCCACAATGTGTAGCAAACAGTTTTGCTCAATGGATAAATGCATGGGGACAAGCAGAGTTTGTTATCACACACCCTGAAGATTATGAATTAGATGAACAATTCACAAAAGGGGCAACTATTACACTTAACCAGGATGAAGCATTAAAAGATGCAGATTTTGTATATGTAAAAAACTGGAGTACCTATACTGATTATGGAAGAATGTATTGCAACGATCCCAAATGGATGTTGAATGAAGCAAAGTTAAAACACACAAACAACGCAAAGATTATGCATTGTTTACCGGTAAGAAGAAATGTAGAATTAAGTGATGAAGTATTAGATAGTGAAAACAGCATTGTAACAATACAGGCAAGCAACAGGGTTTGGGCTGCTCAAACAGTATTGGCAGAAATTTTGAAAGCAAATGGATAAGCTCAATATCATAAAGATTGGCGGCAACATCATTGATGATGAAATAAAACTTTCTTCTTTTCTTCAATCATTTGCTGCAATTGATGGTAAAAAAATTTTGGTTCATGGTGGAGGTAAACTGGCTACAAGAATGGCCGAAGCAATGGGTATAAAGCAGCAAATGGTAGACGGAAGAAGAATTACAGATGCAGAAACACTCAAGATTGTAACGATGGTTTATGCAGGATATATTAATAAAAACATTGTGGCTCAGTTACAATCCAGCAGTTGTAATGCAATTGGAATAAGTGGAGCAGACGGAAATGCAATTCTTGCTCATAAACGAATTTCAGCTTTTGATTATGGTTTTGCAGGTGATATTGATGAAGTAAACGATTCTTTTATTCATTCACTTTTACAAACGAACGATGCTGTTGTTATTGCACCTATAACACATAATGGCAAAGGGCAATTGCTTAATACCAATGCAGATACTATTGCACAGGAGCTGGCAAAAGCAATGAGTAAGCTTTATGATGTTGATTTAATTTATTCATTTGAAAAAGCCGGTGTTTTGCTTGATGTAAATGACGAAGCAACAGTGATCAATAAAATAAATTCAGAATCGTATCAACAATTAAAAAGGAACGGAAAAATATTTGCCGGCATGATTCCAAAACTTGATAATGCTTTTACAGCTTTAAACAGTGGCGTAAATAAAGTGGTTATTGGGAAGGCAGAAGATTTAACCAAACTGATTGACGGAACAAAAGGAACAACAATCTACAATGGATAATCACATAAACATATTACAAGATGAGGCGGTTGATTTATTAAAACAACTCATCGCTACACCTTCTTTCAGCAAAGAAGAAGAAGAAACGGCTGCTATTCTTGGAAAGTTTTTTGCACTTAAGGGAATATCTGCAAGCAGAGTGGGTAATAATATTTATGCACTGAATAAACATTATGATACTACCAAGCCTACAGTTTTATTAAACTCTCATCATGATACTGTAAAACCAAATAAGGGATATACGTTTGATCCGTTTACTCCATTTGAGAAAGAAGGAAAATTATTTGGTTTGGGAAGCAATGATGCCGGCGGTTGCCTGGTTTCATTAATAGCTGTGTTTTTAAATTTCTACGAAAAAGAAAATCTGTCGCACAATGTTGTTTTTGCTGCAAGTGCGGAAGAAGAAATAAGTGGTGTAAATGGAATTGAGCTTGTGCTTCCTTATCTCGGCAAAATTGATTTTGGTATTGTAGGCGAACCAACAAAAATGGAAATGGCAGTTGCTGAGAGAGGATTGATGGTGATTGATTGTACTGCTAATGGAAAATCAGGGCATGCAGCAAGAAACGAAGGAGAAAATGCTTTGTATAAAGCCGTTGATGATATTAACTGGTTACGGAATTATAAATTTGAAAAAGTAAGTCCTTTGTTGGGTGAATCAAGATTAACCGCAACAGTAATTGGTACAGAAAATCAACAACATAATGTGGTACCATCCCAATGCAGATTTGTAATTGATGTTAGAGTAAATGAATTGTATTCGTTTGAGGAGATACTGGAAGCACTTCAGCAAAATCTGAAAAGCCAGTTTAAACCACGTACAACAAGAATGAAGTCAACTTCTATCTCATTAGATCATCCGTTAGTAAAAGCAGGTATTTCTTTAGGAAGAGGATATTATGGATCACCAACCACCAGCGATAAAGCATTGATGCCATTCCCAACATTAAAAATGGGTCCGGGCGACAGTGCAAGAAGCCATACTGCCGATGAATTCATATATCTCAGTGAAATAAAAGAAGGAATTGAGTTGTATATAAAACTGTTAGAACAAATTGTATAAACCAACGTTGCGGCCTCTGTGCCTCTGCGTGAAATAATTATTTAGCATGAAACTCTGGAGCAAAGAAAACAGCAGCACATCATCATTGGTAGAACAATTCACCGTTGGTCGTGATAAAGAATTTGATCTGCTACTTGCAAAGTATGATGTGCAGGGTTCCATTGCTCATGTTACCATGCTTGGCGAAGTGGGGTTGATGAGTAAAGAAGAAGCAACCTTAGCTGTGAACGGATTAAATGAAATATTAGTAACCATTGAACTGGGTTCTTTTATAATTGATGAAGGAGTTGAAGATGTGCATTCACAGGTTGAATATCTGCTCACACAAAAAATTGGTGAAGCAGGAAAAAAAATTCACAGCGGCAGAAGCCGCAATGATCAGGTGGCTGTTGATTGTAAGCTGTATCTGCGTGCAGAAATCCTGCAAATAAAATTAGAAGTTAAAAAGCTGTTTGACCTGCTTATTGATCAAAGCGAAAAATATAAAGACAATCTGCTACCCGGCTATACACATTTGCAGATTGCTATGCCTTCATCATTTGGTTTATGGCTGGGAGCATATGCAGAAAGTTTGGTAGATGATTTAGAATTATTAGCAGCAGCTTATCATGTTGCAAATAAAAATCCATTAGGCAGTGGCGCCGGATATGGTTCATCGTTCCCTTTAAACAGAAAAAGAACAACAGAGTTGTTGCAGTTTGAAACATTAAACTGGAACAGTGTGTATGCACAAATGAGTAGGGGAAAAACAGAAAAGATCACAGCCTTTGGCTTAAGTGCAGTTGCAGCCACATTGAGTAAACTGGCAATGGATGCATGTTTGTATATGAATCAAAACTTTGGATTCATTTCTTTTCCTGATGAATTAACAACGGGTAGCAGCATTATGCCACATAAAAAAAATCCCGATGTGTTTGAATTGATTCGTGCAAAATGCAATCGGATACAATCAATCCCTAATGAACTAACCTTGCTCATTAATAATTTGCCAAGCGGTTATCACCGTGACCTTCAACTCACAAAAGAAATTTTATTTCCGGCAATTGAAGAATTAAAAGCTTGTTTACAAATGATGCAGTTAATGCTAAGTAATATGCAAGTGAAAGAAAATATACTGTCTGATGAGAAATACAAATACCTGTTTAGTGTAGAAGCTGTGAACGAACTCGTAAACAAAGGCGTTTCGTTTCGTGAAGCTTATCAGCAAATAGGAAATGCAATTAACAAAGGTGAATTTGAGTTTGATCAAAATCAACTCCATCATACACACGAAGGAAGTATTGACAATTTGTGTAACAATGAAATTGAAAGAGAAATGGAGAAGGTACTGAATAAGTTCAACGCATAAAAAAAGTCATACACCGTGTGTATGACTTTAAAAAGTTTCATTTCATTTCTGTTAATTCGCTACGTAACGCTTTAGAATACGGAACTGCCGACCCTGAGGTGTCTCAAACGACTCGGCAATTTGATTTATCAGCAAACGAAGAATACGTACTACACGAGATTTTTTGTGATTGGCCGCTTTCATAAATTTGGATTTAACAGTGTAAATTTAAAACTAATAATTGGGTTGTGCAATCGTAGTTATATGGAAAATTTATATGGGAAAATTACTGATTTCAAAACACGTAACACTTAAATGAATTACATGTTCATTCTTATTTTGTTATGGGGGATTTACTTTTTTTTACACAGTTTTATGGCTTCTGTTACTGTAAAAACAAGGATAACAAATGTTCTGGGCTGTTCTCAAAAGAATTACAGACTTGCCTATAACCTGTTTAATATCATTACTTTAATTCTTCTTGTTTTTTTATTGCTTAAAACTCCTTCTTCGTTATTTTATAAAGGAAACCCGGTTTTAGAAGTTATAGGAATATTGGTTCTTTTTTTGGGTTTTCTTATCATGATTTTTGCTGTAAAAAATTATGACCTTTCTGCCTTTTTCGGATTCAGGAACGAAACCAGCATGGCCCTGCAGGTAAAGGGAATTCATAAATATGTAAGGCATCCTCTATATAGCGGTACACTACTTTTGTTTTTAGGTATCTGTATTGCCTGGCCCGAAATTAAAAACTGGATTTTATTTCTACTGATGTTTATTTACATCCTTGTTGGTATAAAGCTTGAAGAAAAAAAATTAATTACAATATATGGCGATGAATACAGAAGCTATCAAAAAAAAGCAAAACAGCTAATTCCTTATATCCTTTAATTCATAGCAGTGATTTCTTATCTTGCAATTAAATTCATTACCCATGCATAAAAAACCAACTCTGTTTTTTTTCTTTTTTTGTTGTGTACTAATAGGTAAAGCACAGCTTCTTCCACAATCTGTTTCAATAAAAGTTCAAATGAACCAGATCATCAATGATTTTCCCAGCGAGTTTTCATCTGTAAAAGGTGAACGTGTTGAAGGGGAGCCCAATACCATTCAGTATCAATCTAAGATTCAGCCAAAAGGCGCTCTTGAAACAAGAGTTATTGGATATCCTTCAAAACAAAAAACATATTGGGTATGGGAAAGTAAGTTGTTGGTAACCGATGACATTAATCAACTAAAGCGGATATATAAAACTTATTATAATGATATTGCAGGAAATAATGTAACCATATCATCCGGCGGGCGGCTAGTTGCAACAACCGTTTATGCTGCTCCTTCTGATGAATTACGATTATGGATTAATCAGTTTAAAATAAAAGAACCGGTTGGTGTGTTTGAAAGCCTGGTGGTTGATCTGATTGCTGAATACAACAATTTTGAATGGATTATTTATCTCCGTATTTATGATCAGGCAAAACAAGCAGATACAAATACATCAAATGATAATGATGAATTGAATCGGCTTTAACAAATACGGGGTAATTGTTCACCAGTTAAATAATTCACTACACGCCGGCCACCAACACGGCTTTTCATTACTACTTTTCCATAATGCTCATCTACCACAGTACCAATGATAGCGGCGGAAGAAAACTCGTTATTTTTCTTTAATTGATTTATAAACTCATCAGCAATTGATGCTTTAACAATTGCAATAAAGATTCCTTCATTGGCAACATACAAAGGATCTAGGCCCAGCATTTCGCATGCCCCTTCTACCTGTTCATTAATAGAAATTTGTTTTTGATCCAGGAAGTATCCCAACTGTGTTAAACCTGCCACTTCATTTAATACCGATGCTACGCCACCCCGTGTAGGATCACGCATGAAATGTATATCATTTCCAAAAGAATCAAATAACTGTTGTGTTATATATTTCAGGTTTCTTGTATCGCTTTGAATGGTAGTCTCAAACTCCAATCCTTTACGCAAGCTCATAATAGCAACACCATGTGATGCAATTGGCCCGCTGATGATGATTTGATCACCTGGTACAATACGGTTGTGATGAATATCAGCTTTAGGATGTACAATACCAATGCCACTTGTATTAATAAAAATCTTATCTCCCTTTCCTTTCTCCACAACTTTTGTATCACCGGTTATTATAATAACTCCCGCTTTAGTTGCCGCCTCTTTAATACTCACCAATATTTCCCAAAATTCAGTAATGGGTAAACCTTCTTCTAAAATAAATGCAAGCGTTAAATATTTTGCTGCTGCACCACACATTGCCAGATCATTCACTGTTCCATTAATTGCCAACTCACCAATATCACCCCCCGGAAAAAAGAGTGGGGTAACTACAAAACTATCAGTACTCATTGCCATTTTCCCATTCACCTCTATGATAGCGCCATCATGTTGTTGATTAAGGATATCGTTTTTTAATACATCAAACACACCGCATTGCAGCAAACGTTGTGATAATAATCCACCGCTACCATGACCCAATGTAATGATATCAAAATCAAATTTTGGTAAAGGACATTCTAATCTCATGCTGTATTAGTTTAAACAAATGTTTCAATACTCCGGTAATGATAATAAGCTGCACAGGCGCCTTCACTACTTACCATTGGTGCACCTAATGGGTGTTCAGGATTACATTTCTTTCCAAAATGCGGGCATTGAATTGGGTTTTTTAACCCTTTCATAATTTTACCACTTATGCATTCATTTGCATCATCAATTGCAGTAGCACTTAAATGAAATTTAATCCGTGCATTGAATTTCTTGTATTGCTCATTTAACTCATATCCGCTTTTTGGAATTTGTCCAATGCCACGCCAGCTTCTGTCGGTAATATCAAACACTTCATGAATAGTATGCTGTGCAATAAGGTTTCCTTCACGTTGTACAGCACGTACATATTGGTTTTCAACTTTGCAAATTCCTTTTTCAAGTTGATGAACCGCCATTGAAATTCCCTGTAATAAATCAACCGGTTCAAAACCTGTTACAACAATGGGTGTATTATATTTTTTGGATATGGGTTCGTATTCACAGATGCCCATTATACTACAAACATGACCGGCAGCAAGAAAGGCATCAATCTTATTTTCAGGATCACTGAGAATTGCTTCCATTGCCGGAGGAACCAATACGTGTGAAGTAAGCATACTGTAGTTGTGTACATTCATTTTATGTGCATGTATTATACTTAATGCATTTGCAGGAGCGGTTGTTTCAAAACCAACGGCAAGGAACACAACTTCTTTTTCCGGATTTTGAATAGCTAGTTTTACTGCTTCTAAAGGAGAGTAAAGAATTCGAACATCAGCACCTGTTGCTTTTGCTTCAAGCAAACTTTTTTTAGTGCCGGGAACCCTAAGCATATCTCCAAATGAACAAAGAATAACATTTGTTTTTTCACTTAAAAGAATAGCTTCATCAATAATACTAATAGGGGTTACACAAACAGGGCAACCTGGCCCGTGTACCATTTTTATCTCTTTAGGAAGCATTTCAAGAATACCATTCTTTACCAAACTATGTGTTTGGCCACCACATATTTCCATAATAGTCCATGCCTTTGTGGTTATGCGGTACAATTCTTCAGCAAATTGTTTCACCAGTTCAGGATCTCGGTATTCTGATAAATATTTCATGCGTTATTACGGTGCTTTTTTAATCACCGGAGGATAATTCTTCAAGCTCACCAATCTGTTTTAAATACTCAAATGTTTTAAGCGCTTCTTCTTCATCTACTTTATTAATAGCTACTCCTACATGTACCAGTACATAATCATTTACAGCAACTTCAGGCACCATACTAAGATTCACTTCTTTCAAAATGCCACCAAATGAAACTTTTCCTGTGAGAAAGGTTTCATTAAGCTGCGGGGTAATTGAAATAATTTTTCCGGGTATTGCCAAACACATATTTTTCGTTTTTATTATATAATCTGTTCTGTTTTTTTGAGGGTATTACTTATGGTTTTTAAATTATGATGCATATAAGCCAGCTGGCCAAATGAAATACATTCATCGTTAGGGGACAATTGTTGGTGAAAAAATAATTCAAACTTGTCCGATAAAGTATCAATTAAAAGGTCAACCAATAACGCATTTTGCATTACGCCTCCGCTGAATGCAATTTTTTTAACACCTGCATTGATGGCAACACTTTCTATCAGCCTTGCCAATGATAAATGAATTTTAAAGGCAATTTTTTCCTTTGGTAAATTTTGATTTATATCAATGATTAATTCTTCAAATAAAGGTTGCCAGGAAATAATATTATTAAACATCTTAAATTCATAATAATCATTACCGGGATCTTTACACTGAAGGGCAAGCGCCTCCAGCCTCATGGCAGCTTCGCCTTCATAAGTTATTGTATTAGCCACATCAAGCAAGCAGGCAATAGCATCCAGTAAACGGCCCATGCTTGATGTATAAATTAATTGCTTGTTATTTAATAACTGATTCTGATAATAATTCCACTCTGCAGTAGTGAATTTATTTTTCAAAAAATTAACCATTTCTTTATCTGCATAACTAATAGATAGAGCAGCTAATCGGGGCTCTCTTGCCATCTTGTCGCCCAATAAATGAGGAAAATAATTTAGATGAGCAATTCGATCTATTCTTTTGTTATGATATAAGAAAAATTCGCCACCCCAAATATTTCCATCATGGCCATAGCCGTTTCCATCCCAAACAACACCCAAAACAGAAACATCTGTTTCAATTAAATTATTTTCTGCAAGTACAGCCGAGAAATGCGCTTCATGGTGTTGAACCTCCATCAACGGAATTGTATTTTCAGCTGCATAACTTTTTCCAAACTCTGTAATAAAATAGCCGGGGTGTTTGTCTGCAATACAAACGTCAGCCTCAAAGTTTAATAATTTACTTAAGTGGCTGAGAGTATGTTTATAAGATAACTGAGAATCATAATTTCTCTGATCACCTAAGTACTGGCTTATATAGCAACGGTTATTTTGTAAGAGTGAAAAACTACTTTTCAACTCTGCACCCATTGCTATCATTTTTGAATTGTTTTTAATAAAGCGAATTGGATAGAGATTAGGCGCCAAACCTCTTGCACGGCGAAGAATAATTTTTTGTTGATGAACGGGAGTATACTGTATTACACTATCATCCTGTGGTACAACAATTTCCCTTTCATAGGTTAAAACAAAATCTGCAATGTCTGTTAAATATTCAAGAGCATCTTCATCTTTGTAAATGATGGGTGCACCACTTATATTGCCGCTTGTTGCAATTAAAGGTTTATTGAATTGATTGGCAATTAAAGCTAGTAAAGGAGAATAAGGAAGCATTACTCCAATTTTTTGCAAACCCGGCGCAATTAATTCCTTACAAACTCCGGTTCCTGTTTTTTCTTTTAAGCGGCACAATACAATTGGCGATATAAAACTAAATAATGCCTCTTTTTCTTTTTTATTCAGCAATACATCTTTTTCCGCTTCATTAATTGAAGAATATAAAAGGGCAAAAGGTTTTGATGGCCGTTGTTTACGTTCACGCAACAGGTTGATTGTAATTGAATTTGTTGCATCGGCCATAAGGAGATATCCGCCAATTCCTTTTACAGCTACAATCTGTCCATTTTCAAAAGCAGTATTAATCTTTACCAAAATATCATTGTAATTATTGCTTTGTTCATCGCAATTCTTATTGTATAAATGCATTGGTATACCACAATCATCGCATGAATTTGTTTGGCTGTAATAGCGACTATGGGCAGGATTATGATATTCTTTTTTGCAATGCCAGCATTGCTCATAATGGGCCATTGTTGTATTAAACCGATCATAAGGCAATGATTTGATAATAGAATAACGGGGCCCGCATTTTGTACAGGTAATAAAAGGATAATGATGGCGTCGGTTTTTTTCATCAAACAATTCCGTAAGGCAATTTTCACATATCCCAAAATCCGGAGTAATCATTAATTCAGGGAAATGATTTGTTTCGCTTTCACAGATATTAAACTCATTGAAGTTTAATAAAGGAATTATTTCTGCTGTATGATGTGTAATGATTGCGTTGGCAGGCGGATGATTAATCAGTTCTTTATAAAAATTTTTAAGAATTTTTTCTTCAGCTGTTACTTTAATACTTAATCCGTTGTTTGTATTTGAAACAGTTCCTTTCACATTCATTTCTGTTGCACACCTGTACACATAAGGCCTGAAACCCACACCCTGTACCATTCCATCTATATGAATATGCCATGATTGCATTGTATTAAATTAAACAGATAAAGGGAGGGCTACCCGTTGTTTCAACCATTTGTACCAGTTTTTTAATCCGTCACTTTTATAAGCAGAGAGTTCAATAAACTGCAATTGATGATTTACTTTCAATGCATTTTGTTTGAAGGTTTCTAAACTAAAAGGAACATAAGGCAACAGATCTGTTTTGTTGATGATGCATAAATGGGAGCTGTGAAACATATCGGGATATTTAAGTGGTTTATCATCTCCTTCTGTAACTGAAGAAATAACCACTCTTACTGTTTCTCCCAAATCAAACATTGCCGGACAAACCAGGTTGCCTACATTTTCAATAAACATAACCGAATTTTCTTTGGGTTTCATGTGTTGCAATGCATGCAGAATCATGTGTGCATCAAGATGACAACCTTTTCCGGTATTAATTTGCACCACTGGTGTTCCGGTTGCATGTATGCGGTCTGCATCATTACTGGTTTGCTGGTCTCCTTCAATCACATAACAGGTTAATTCGTTTTTCAGATCGGATAAAGTTTTTTCCAGCAACGAAGTTTTACCAGAGCCCGGAGAACTTACAAGGTTCAGAGCAAGAATATTCTTTGCTTCAAAATATCCACGGTTACGCTGAGCAAGTAAATTGTTTTCATACAATACATCCTGTACAACATCAATTGTTTTTTTCTGATGTTGATTTGAATGACTATGTTCATGAAAATGATTGTGTGAATGATTATTTTCATTTACATCATGTATTGAAACGTTTCCATTAGAATCACAACCACAGGTGGCGCACATAATTAAATATTTTAAAATTATACAGTAATAAAAAATTCAGGATACAATAAGAGATTTCAATTTTATTCCTTTTCCTTTTCAATTATAAAAATGCCTATCACAAACCGGGCGGGCAACATGTAATTGACAAACAAAAAATAATACATCACATTCTATACAAAAGGCCTGGCCTATAATTTTATTCACACTTACTTTAGGGATCAATACAGTTTTTTTTATCAATCGATGCCATGTACCATGTAAATCAAAAGCATCCCCATCAAATACATACAGTAGCCAACGCACAGTTTAATTACTACTACCGTGAGCGGAGTTGCTTTTTTGTTTTTTAGCATCACTTATTTCTTTCATTCTACCCCCAATAAAGATTACCACAGCCAGTGCAATGAAAATAAATACCAGATGACCGGGCTCAGAAAAATAGTGTTTGATAGTAAAACTTTCTATTTCACCATGACCGGGGTGAGCATTACTGATGATTGGAAGCAAAGAAGTGAAGAAAAGGATTGATTTTTTCATTTGATTCATTTTGTTTAATACACAATCATAACATTATAAGGAACTCATGAAAGCAACATCAATGTTAGCGGAAGAAAGGTAGGAACGCAATGAGCAGTATCACCCGTTTTGTTGATGAGTGTCATTTAGAGTTTATCTTAAGCCTATTTGATAAGAACTTAATATTTTAAAAGAAAGAGTATGATGGCAGAATGTTTTTTAAAAAAGAAAAGACAGCATGTATTAGTATATCTATTACAGATTTGTTTAAAACCATTTACAAAAAAGGACTAAAACAACATCAGGTTCAAAAACACCTGTTATTTGGGCAATTGATAGCCCCAATTTTTAAGAAAAACAGATGCAAAAGACGATGAAAATGCCAAGAAAACGGAGCTCATCGGTTTTAATTTCTGCTAAAAATTAAACTGATTTTAAAACCGCTATGTTGTTTTTCTTTGACCCCCAATAATTCCACACCCACATAAGAGTATAGCTGGGTATAAAATCCAAACCGGGTAAAAGTTCTTCAAAAAAATTAAAGACTGAACCAAAGGCGCCTTTCCAGCCTCCAAAAGTTTTGTAAAAAACAAAAGCCGAAATAGGCGCCCAGGCTATATCACCAAACTCGCCCAGCACAGGAATGGCATAAGTTGCATAACCCAAAGCATCCATAGCAAGGCAAAAAAGAAGAGAGGGTTGTTGTTTATTCATTTCAAAAATTATAATAGTAACAGAAATAATAGATCAAATTTTATGAAAAGGGTTGCAGCTTGTTATAAACAGAATTGTTAAAAAAGCAACGGCCAAATCCAGATCCTTAATGAACAGTACTTTTACCTGTTTCATATTTGCTGATTGGGCAAATCGGAAGAAGTAAAACAGGCTAATTCATGATTACTTCTGTGTAAAGTTAATAAAACAGAGTATTTTCGGGGGCTATATGAAATGCTTAATTGCCGACGATAACGAACTAGCTTTAATGACCCTTAATCAACTCCTGTCTCAAATATCAGAGATTGAAGTAGTATCTGTTTGTAAAAATGCCATGGAGGCATTTGAATACCTGAAAAAAAACATTGTTGATTTAGCTATTCTTGATGTTGAAATGCCGGGCATGACGGGCGTAGAGTTAATTAAGGCCCTTACAAACAGGCCGGCAATTATTTTATCAACATCTAACCCCAAATACGCTGCCGATGCATTTGATTTAGATGTGGCAGATTATATAATTAAACCCGTTTCATTACCCCGCCTGTTGAAGTCAATTGAAAAGGTTAAAATTTTTATGAAACAAAATAAAAATCAGGAACAAAACAACGTTCCCGATTTTTTATTCATCAAAGAGAAGGGAGCATTAAAAAAAATTCACCTGCCGGAAGTTTGTTATATAGAAGCCATGGGTGATTATGTAAAAATACATTATGCAGATAAGTGGTATACTGTAAATACAACCATTAAAGAAATAGAAGAAAAATATGGCCAGTTTTTTATACGGGTGCACAGAAGTTATCTTGCTGCTTTGCAAAAAATTGACCGGATAGACGATGGCATGATCTATATTGGCAAAATGCAGGTGCCTTTAGCAGAATCTTACAGGAAAAAAGTAATTGAAAAGTTGAATCTTATTTAAACTGCAAAAAAAATTCTACAAGATTTACAAAGAAATAAAGCCTTATCATCCACATTCAAAATGAAACCTACCAAAACGCTCAGGCTCCCTTTTCTTTTTATTGCAAGTCTTTCAGTAGGCTTAATTCTGGTTATATTATTTACCAGAAGCCAGGCCGACAAAAGTATAAATCAGTTACAGCTAGGAACAAAAGAAGCTATACGGGTATTTAAGGCGAATCAAATATTGGATGAAATTATCAATGGCCTTTATATTGCTGAAACAAGTTTTCAATCGGGCAGGCAATCAACAGAAACAGGAAAGGCCGATACTTTAAATAAAATTAAAGATCAGGGAAATGAATTACAGAAACTTTTTCAATCTACTGAAGTTGAAAAAAGTACAAGCCAGTTTAATTCTTTGGTACAGCAACAGGTAACTTTTTTTGAAAAGCAAAGAAACAGTACCGATAAACAAGCTACAGGCATACAGCCATTAACCGACAGCATTTTCATTTCAGCTGTTAGATTAGAAGAGGAGCTTGGCAACTATCTTCAAAAAAACATTACAGGGAACGAACAACTTGCTGTAAGAGTTTTACGAATAGATATTATACTTACAGTTATCATCATCATCACCATTGCATTACTGGCAACAATTATTATTGGGTATCTCTTAAGAAATGTAAGATTGATACGTGCAATACAGCAACAGCGAACTGAAATAGAAAAGGCAGCCAATATTAAAGAGCAGTTTCTTGCCAATATGAGCCATGAAATTCGTACACCAATTAATTCTGTTATTGGATTTACAAACCTGTTACAAAAAACCGAACTCGATCATAAGCAGGGAAGTTTTGTAAATATGATTAAATCGGCAGGCGAAAATCTTTTAACCATTGTAAACGACATCCTCGACATTTCAAAAATTGAAGCGGGCATGTTACATTTTGATAAAAGTCCATTTTCAATTAATGAAGCCTGTTACCAGGTAGAAACATTATTGTATCAAAAAGCAAATGAAAAAAATTTAGAGATTCATACAAATATTGATTCTTCAGTACCCGATGTGGTTATTGGAGATAAAGAAAGACTTATCCAGATTTTAATGAATCTTACATCCAATGCAATAAAATTTACTGAACAAGGAGGTGTTACAATTTCAGTAAATGTTACAAACAGAACTGATCGCACAGCCTCGTTTTTATTTTCAGTAAAAGATACAGGCATAGGAATAAAAGAAGAAAAACTTAGTACCATTTTTCAACGTTTTGAACAGGCAGAAACAGATACAACCCGTAAGTACGGCGGTACGGGTTTAGGTCTTGCTATTGTAAAAAATTTAGTAGAAATGCAGGGTGGCAACATAAGAGTGTTGAGTGAAGAAGGAAACGGCTCTGAGTTTGAATTTAATATTACTTATGAAGTAAGAGACGATATTATGCTTGATTTTATAACCAGCTATAACAAAAACACAGTACCGGTGATTAATAATAAAAATACACAATTAAGCAATGTAAAAATTTTAGCAGCAGAAGATAATAAGATGAACCAAATGCTGTTGAAAATGCTTTTTGAACAATGGCAATTAAATATTGAAATTGTTGAAAACGGAGAAATTGCAACTGAGAAACTAATGAATGGAAACTATGATCTGGTGTTGATGGATATTCAAATGCCGGTAATGGATGGTTATACGGCTGTTAGAAAAATAAGAACAGAGTTAAAATCTAAAATTCCGGTTATTGCAATGACGGCAAACGTATTGCCCGGAGAAAAAGAACGATGCTTAGATGCTGGAATGACCGGCTATATTTCCAAGCCCATTAACGAATCAGAGTTATACAGTTTGTTAATGCTACACGGTAATCAGAATAATCATATTAATACAGAACCAAGAAGTACTTCAAATCCGGATTTTATTAATAAAGATTATTTAAACAGAATTTTCAACGGCAATAGCGAGTTTATTAAAGAAATGGCAAACCAGTTCATTATTCAATATGCAAAAGAATTAGATACCCTGGGCGAACATATTAAAAACAAAGATGCTTCATCGGCAAATAAGCTTGGGCATCATATGAAAACAACTGTGAGCTCAATGAATGATCAATCGCCTCTCATTCACAGCCTGATGGCCATTGAAAATGCAAGTGACTCAGAAACAGGCTGGAACATTCTAAATTATAACTACGATATGCTTTTAAAAAGCAGGGAAAAGGTATTGGAAGAAGCAAAAAAGTTAATAGAAACTGGTAAATAACAAAACAGAAGATTAATTTTAGTTATTCAAAAATGATAAATACAGAAAATATAAAATTAATTTCCAGTAATGCATTAAATGTAATAAGGAAAAAAGCCTCCATTGCTATTTTAATTATCTGGCTATTCTCAGTTTTTGCAGGGGCATTTATTTATTTTAATAATAAAGGTTTTTTAAAAATACCCGATCTTACATTTAATGCCGGAGTTTTAAACAAATTTTCAGCCATTACAAAAGTTAATGATTCTGTCAAGTCTGCGTTTAATATTAATAAGAATAAGTCATTAGAAGAATCGTATGTTCTTGTACGCTATAATAAAAGGCTCATATTAACAAGATATACAAGCATTAACCAGATTAATGAAAACAAAACAACATTTCAACAATTACAAACAACAACAAACCCCAATCATCCGGTTATTATAAAAAGACAAATTAATAAGCCGGCAAAACCAAAATCTGATTTTTCAATAAAGTCAATACCCCAATGATCAAACATTACAAAATAGTTACAAAAAACCTGTTCATCCTTTTTCTCTTTATAAGTATTACTTCCTGTATGGGAAGTAAAAAGGCAAGGGTACGAAATGCTATAAATAGTAGTAAGATAATATTACAACAGGAATCAAAACAAATAACCGCTACAACTGAGAGTAAAGACCATTCATTCAACCAGGAAAAAATAGACACAACCATTAATAAACGTATTGATGAACGGATTAATAAATTTAAACGTGGAATGGATTCTATTGATAATGAAATTGTATACCTGGAGAAAAAACTTACTAAACCAAAAGAATTCAGAAAAGAGTATAAAGGAATTATAAC
>DAIOWB010000015.1:1229-21350 GCA_036758725.1 Lacibacter sp. | reverse complement strand
CCTCTTTTCTGAATGGTAGAAATTGTAGGAGCAAAAGTAGATGGACGACCAATGCCCAGTTCTTCCAGTTTCTTTACTAAAGAAGCTTCTGTATATCTTGGTGCAGGACGGGTAAAACGTTCTACTGCATTCATTTCTTTCATTGGTAAAACCTGGCCAACAGTTAATGGCGGCAACATACCTTCATCAGTACTTGCAATGGTTTCTTCCTCATTTACATCATCATCATCTTTATCTTCTCTGTACACTTTCAGAAAACCATCAAACTTCAACACTTCGCCTTCGGCTTTTAATTCCTGTTTATTTGATGATATAGAAATACTGGCTGTTGTTTTTTCCAGTTCGGCATCTGCCATTTGAGAAGCCATGGTACGTTTCCAAATGAGTTCGTATAAACGCTGGCCATCCGGTTCATCAATACGTTGATTTTCCATGTACGTGGGCCTGATGGCTTCGTGTGCTTCCTGTGCACTTTCATTTTTGTTTTTGAACTTGCGGAACTGATGATACCGATCGCCATACATACCTTTTATAGTACGTGTTAAATCACCCAACGCTGTATCACTCAAACTCACACTGTCTGTACGCATGTAAGTGATCTTACCGCTTTCATATAATTTTTGTGCAATCTGCATGGTACGGCTAACAGAGTAACCCAATTTTCTGCTTGCTTCCTGTTGCAGAGTAGAAGTTGTAAATGGTGGTGCCGGTGATTTTTTTCCAGGACGGACAAAAATTTCTTTTACAGAATAAGAAGCGCCTTTACAACTGTTTAAAAATTGTTCAGCATCATCGGCTGTATTTTGCTTGCTGCCTTCTGCTTTAAACTGAACAGTTTTATCCTGTAAATCTTTTGCTGAAAATAGTGCTTCAATTTTAAATGAAGAGGTTGAAGCAAAGGCATTGATTTCTCTTTCTCTTTCAGCAATTAATCGTACTGCAACACTTTGTACACGGCCGGCGCTGAGGTTATTCCGCATGCTTATTTTGCGCCATAAAACAGGGCTCAATTCAAAACCAACAATCCGATCTAATATTCTTCTTGCCTGCTGTGCATGCACCAGGTTCATATCTACTGTACGTGGTTTTTGTACAGCACCTAGTATGGCGGGTTTTGTAATTTCATGAAAGACGATGCGTTTTGTTTTAGCCGGATCAAGGCCCAGCACTTCACATAAATGCCAGCTGATGGCTTCACCTTCACGGTCCTCATCCGTTGCCAGCCAAACTTCATCACTTTTTTTGGCAAGGGCTTTTAAGTCTTTTACCACCTTTTCTTTATCAAGGGGAACAATGTACCTTGGTTTGAATTGATTGTTCACATCAATACCCATTTCATCTTTTTCAAGATCACGGATATGACCAAAACAACTCTTTACTTCAAAATCTTTTCCAAGTATTTTTTCAATGGTTTTGGCTTTCGCAGGACTCTCAACAATCAGTAAATTCTTAGGCATATGTAAGATGTATTAACCGCATTTTTTGAGGACTACGGCGCCACAATATTATAAAATGATTCATAAATCAAAGAAAAACTACGAAAGTTGAAAATTGAAAGTTATAAATTGAAAGTGAAGTTTTGTGATTTTATCATTATTAATGATCCATTTTCAACTTTCAATTACAAGAACTCAATCACTGCTTTTTTTACCTTACTATCTCTGTAAATTTTTCTGTGTCCTAAACCGGTAGTGAGTAAAAATTGAAAGTTGGGATGGTTATCCTGTTGAATTTTTTCTGCATCCAGCCAGGGTGTAACATCATCTTCTTTATCATGCACCCACAAAACTTCTGCTTTAATTTTGTTGGCCATTTTACGAATAGAAAATTCTTCGGGCAATAATCCGCTTTTTTCTTTTATTAATAATCGTAGTTCTTCCTTTACTTCATCATCAATTTGAAGGAACTCACAAAATGTTTGCAAGGCAGTTGATGTTTCAGTTGCAGGAGCTATTAACACCATTTTTTTATTTTCCTGGTATTTTTGTTTTTCCATAAACAGGCTTAATGCCAGTCCGCCAAACGAATGGGCAATGAAAGATTGAATTGGCCCGAATTTTTCATAAACTGCTTCAATGGTTTTTTTGTACTGTAAGATGTTTACTGTTTTGCCACTGCTTTCTCCATGGGCCGGAGCGTCAAAGGCAATTACTTCATATCCCTTCTTAATTAATGGTAAAACAAAGTGATCAAACTTTTTAATAGTTGATGAAAAGCCATGAAGGATTAATGCTTTTTTAGTTTGTGGATGGTTCCAACGGTAGCCAACAAGGTTAAAATGTTCCATTTTTAAATGAAGCTTTTCTGCTTTTTCAAAAACAGGAGGGTCTTTTCTTTTTGATCCGGTAAAAGGAGTGCAGAATAGTTCAAAGGCCTTTTCTGCTGCTTTACGTTTAGAAAGTTTGGCAAAAATGTTGAGCTTGGCTCTGTAATAACCGATAACCAGTTTTTGTGCAAGTTTCATCTGTTAGTTCGTTTAATAATCACATTAAAAATCAGTTCAACTTTAAACCAAATTAAAACCAGTTTAAAAACCGAATTAATGGAGTAAGTTTATTTTTGTACTGCAAATTAGTTCAATCAATTTATTAAAAGAGAAGAAATGAATGTTCTGTTGATAGGATCAGGTAATACAGCAACGGTTTTTGGGAAACTCATTGCAAATGCCGGGCACCGGATTGTACAGGTATGGAGCAGAAACCAGAAACATGCTGATGAATTAGCTAATCAACTTAATGCAGAATCAATCAAAACTTTAAAAGATTTAACTTCTGATGCTGAAATCTGCATCATAGCAGTTTCTGATCTGGTAATTCCGGAAATTGCTGATCAACTGAGGTTTAAAAAGAAAGTATTGGTGCATACAGCAGGTTCTGTTAGTATGGCAGTATTGAAAAATTCATCTCCCAATTATGGTGTTTTATATCCTTTACAGAGTTTAAATAAAAACATGGTCGGGTTACCTGAAATACCTATTCTTATTGATGGAAACTCGGATGATGTAAAAGCATTGTTGATTGATTTTGCTTCTTCCTTTTCATCGAAAGTAAGTCTGGCCAATGATGAAACAAGAATGCAAATGCATTTGAGTGCAGTTATAGTAAGCAACTTCAGCAATCATTTGTATGCTTTAACGGAAAGTTATTGTGCAAAACATCAGCTCAATTTCCAACTTCTGCATCTGATTATAGCCGAAGTTGCAAACAGGCTTGGAACCGGATCAGCTTATGATTTGCAAACAGGCCCTGCAAGAAGGGGAGATGATTTAACGGTTCAAAAACATCTGCATATGCTGAAGGAAGAACCTGATCTGCAAAAGCTCTATCAGCTATTTACAGAAAGTATCGTTTCAATGTATCATAAAAAGTAAGACCTTCACTCTTTAACTAATTGCATGAACTTACTTGAACAATTTAAACAAATAAAAACCTTCGTTTTTGATCTGGATGGTGTATTAACCGATGGATCATTATTAATATTCCCCGGCAATGAATTCATCCGCAGAATGAATATTAAAGATGGTTATGCCATACAACTTGCCGTAAAAAAAGGTTACCATGTTGTTATTATATCGGGCAGTGTTTCAAAACCATGTGCCGAACGTTTTGAATACCTGGGAGTGAAGAATGTGTTTATGAAAGTGAAAGATAAGGAAGAAGTACTGGCTCAGTTTCTGCTTTCCAATCATTTAAAATGGGAAGAAACCCTTTTTATGGGCGATGATATTCCTGATCTGGAAGTAATGAAATTAGTTGGGCTTTCAGCTTGTCCGGCAGATGCAGCTCCTGAAATAAAAGCAGTATCAAAATTTATATCAAGCATTTATGGAGGGCAAGGTTGTGCAAGAGAAGTTATTGAAAAGGTAATGAAGTTAAATGATCATTGGCATGAGTCTTCAACTTCAACATCAGCGTTATAAAAAAAGAAACAAAAAACTTAAAAAGATCAACTGTACATCTCTTCATATCTTCAATGTATAAATAATACAATGCAAAAACTAGCCGATTTTTTTAAATTGATACGCTGGCCTAATCTTTTATTTATCGGGTTAACACAGGTGTTGTTTTTTTATTGCGTTGCTCAACCGGTGTTATATGGCGGCCTGCATATGCCAAGAGAAGATTCAATTCTGTTTATTATCCTTTGTATTTCATCTGTTTTTATAGCAGCAGCAGGCTATGTAATTAATGATTATTTCGATTTAAATATTGACCTGGTAAATAAACCCGCAAGGATGGTTGTTGACAAAACCATCAGCAGACGATGGGCTATTCTTTTTCATTTATTCTTTTCAATTGCAGGTATATTGATGGGATTTTATATCGGTCTGCAAAATGGTAATTGGATTATTGGCTTTGCCAATACAATATGTGTGTTCCTGCTTTGGTTTTACAGTACATCCTTTAAAAAGAAATTATTAAGTGGGAATATTTCAATTTCATTTTTAACAGCCTGGGTTGTTTTTGTTGTTTATCTTTTAACTATTCAGCAAAAAATTGATCTCTCACATGTAATTAATCCCGGATCGCAACAAAAACTATTGAGATTAGCATTGCTCTATTCTTCGTTTGCATTTATCATTACACTCATACGTGAAGTAGTAAAAGATATTGAAGATATGGAAGGCGATGCAAAGTATGGTTGTAAAACTATGCCTATTGTTTGGGGTGTTGATTTTTCAAAAGTATTTACAACTATCTGGATGGTGATTTTAATTGCACTGCTTATAGTTGTGATGTTTTATGTGTTACAATTTAAAATGTGGCTGGCTGCTGGCTATACCTTGGTATTCATTATTATACCTTCAGTATATAGCCTTTATTTTTTGATGAAGGCAAAAACAACAGCTGATTTTGCTACACTCAGCAAATGGATTAAAGCCATCATATTTACAGGTATTCTTTCAATGATCTTTTTTAAAATCTTTGGCTGATGGAACGAATTATTCTTGCATCCAAATCTCCAAGACGAAAACAACTTCTTGAATGGGCCGAAATTCCCTTTGATATTATAGTAAAAGATACAGATGAAATGTATCCTGCATCATTATCAGTTGAACAGGTACCACTTTATATTGCTCACAATAAAGCGCTGGCAGTAAAGGATGAATTAAGTCATGACCGATTAATATTAGCTGCAGATACAATAGTGGTATTAAAAGACAGAGTGATTGGTAAGCCATCATCAAAAGAAGATGCCATTCAAATACTCCGTGATCTTTCAGGTAAAACACACTTGGTAATTACAGGTGTGGTTTTATTAAAAGGCCATAAAGAAATTTCTTTTGCTGATATTACTGAGGTTGAATTTCATTATTTAACTAATGAGCAGATTCAATATTATGTAGAACATTATCAACCCTATGATAAAGCCGGAGCTTATGCCATACAGGAATGGATAGGAGTGATTGGCATAAAAAGCGTAAAAGGTGATTTTTACAATGTAATGGGCTTACCTGTTAGCAGGGTAGTAAAGGCCATTACTCATTTTAATGATTTTGCCAGTTAAGAATTGTCCATTTTTAAAATTGTTGATCTTCAATTCAATGAATCTTTTTTATTTTTATTTTGTTCTTCAATAACAAAAAGTTCAGTTTCAATTGATCAAATGAATACTATGAACGAACGCTTGCTGCAATTCATCTGGCAACATTTGTATTTTAATCAGGAGCAACTGGTTGCCACAAACGGCCAGGATATCCAAATTCTTTCCCAGGGACTATTAAACAGGAATCAGGGTCCCGATTTTTTACATGCTAAAATCTTACTGAATCAAATAACATGGGTTGGTAATATTGAATTACATATTAAAACAAGTGATTGGGAAAAACATGGGCATTCCCATGATGAGCATTATAATAATATCATTTTACATGTGGTTTGGGAGCAGGATGTAAAAGATGAAAAATCAGTTCCGGTTCTGGAACTTAAAAACAGAATATCCAATTCTCTTTTAAACAGGTATAATGAATTGATGCAGCAAAATCAGTTTATTCCTTGTGAAAATCAAATAGCAGGTATTAGTAATTTGGTTTGGATGAGTTGGAAAGAACGTATGGTTGCTGAACGTTTGTTTGAGAAAAATGAAAAAATAAATCAACTGCTTCAACAAACAAATTTTCATTGGGAAGAAGTGTTCTGGCAGCTTCTGGCAAGGAATTTTGGTATTCCAATTAATACAGATGCTTTTGAAGCTGTTGCTAAATCACTACCAATAACCATTCTTGCAAAACACAAAAATCAAATCCATCAGTTGGAAGCGATGCTGCTTGGACAGGCAGGGTTACTCAACCAGGAATTTAGGGAAGATTATCCTGTTTTGTTACATAAGGAATACCAGTTCCTGAAGAAAAAACATCAATTACAACCTATATCAATGTTGATGAACTTTTTAAGAATGCGGCCATCTAATTTTCCAACAATCCGATTTGCACAGCTGGCCATGCTTATTCATGAGTCGAGTCATTTGTTTTCAAAAATTCTGGAAGCAAAAGATCTGGAAACAATAAAAAAATTGCTCTCGGTAACTGCAAACGATTATTGGCATTATCATTATACATTCAATGAACCATCTGCATATAAAATAAAAAAATTGGGCAGCATGATGGTAGAAAGCATACTCATCAATACAATTATTCCTGTTTTGTTTTCCTATGCCATGCATCATAACAAACAAAACCTAAAACAAAAAGCCATTCAATGGCTGCAACAATTACCGAAAGAAAATAACAGCGTAACTAAAAAATGGGAAGCCTGTTCAGTAACACATGATAATGCGTTTGATTCTCAGGCACTGTTGTATCTTAAAAAAAATTATTGTGCAGCTAAGCTTTGTTTAAACTGTGCAATTGGTAACAGCATTTTTAAAAAGCAGGTTACCAGTTAAACACAACATTTTGTTCAATATCAGTATGTAAACTTTTTGCAACAGGGCAAGTGAGGGCTGCATTTTTCAAAATTGCTTTTTGTTTTTCATCCAGTTGCAGATGAGCCGGAAAATGAAAATGAACATCCACGCCTCCAATTCTTCGTGGTTCACTTTTCATGTGCTTTTGAATATCCATTTTTACACCGGTGAGGTCAATATCCATATCACGGGCTTTAATTCCCATAATAGTCATCATGCAACTTCCTAAAGCGGTTGCTACAAGATCTGTTGGTGAAAATCGTTCAGCTTTTCCCTGGTTATCAAGGGGAGCATCTGTTTCAATGGTTGTGTTACTTTGTAAATGTGTTGCTTCAGTACGCAACTGGCCTTTGTAAAGAATGTTTGATGTCATAAACTTGTGAATTATTCCAGAAAGTTTGGGCAGCAAGATAACACAATGCTGCATCTATCGTTTTAATATGTAAATTTACTTTAACAATAACATTCAGCTTGTGAAAAGAATTCTTATCAGTTTTTGTTTCCTTATTTCAGTTCTTTCTTTAGTGGCACAAAATCAACCAAAAAAGAAAAGTGAACGTGATGAAAAAAAAGAAGAACGCCGTCAGAAGATAGATAATCTTATCCGTCAACAGGAAGAGGGAGCACTTGTATTTAATAAACAAAATGTGTTTGGACTGAAACTGAATACAAATGGTTATTCTTTATTTTATGAAAAAGCATATTTAAAAAGTGTAACCACTGCAACCATATTCTCAATTGATTTTTCCGAAATTAAACACCCTAAAGAGAAACGATTAAATAACGTATTAAGCGGAAATGGTTTTTTTCAGGTTGGCTCACCATATGTATATGGTAAACAAAATAGTTTTTATCAGTTAAAACCTTTTATTGGGCAACAAAGAATGTTGGGTGGCAAAACAAATAAAAATGGGGTAGCTATTCATGCTATTTATGGTGGAGGTATATCTATTGGTTTAGAAAGGCCTTATTATGTAAAAGTAAATGACCCCGGACCGTCAGAATCAAAAGATATAAAATATACCTTACAAGACAGTGCTGCATTTTTAAGCCCCGGAAATATTGTAATGGGTACAGGTTTAAGATATGGTTGGAAAGAAATAAAATTTGTGCCTGGCCTGCACGCTAAAGCAGCATTACGGTTCGATTATGGCCGGTTTAATGAAATGGTTTCAGCAATTGAAATTGGTTTAAATGCAGAAGTTTATTCCCGTAAAATAAATATTATGCTTCTTAATCCGAATAAACAGTTTTTTTTCAACGGATATATAGCTCTTATTCTTGGAAAGAGAAAGTAAACTAACTTTGCACCTCACTTGTTATTAATATTATGCAGGAAATTGTTGCGACTGATTCTGCCACTGAGCAGAAATTAAAAAAACCCGATTGGCTTAGAGTGCGTTTACCAATTGGCGAATCATATAGGCATGTTCGTAATCTTGTAGATAAACATAAACTTCATACCATTTGTGAAAGCGGTAACTGTCCCAATATGGGAGAATGCTGGGGTGAAGGAACAGCAACTTTTATGATTCTTGGTAATACCTGTACCAGAAGTTGTGGGTTTTGTGCCGTTGCTACAGGCAAACCCGATGAATTAGATTGGGATGAACCACAAAGAGTAGCAGAAGCTATTCATTTAATGAAAGTGAAACATGCCGTACTTACTTCCGTTGACAGAGATGAAATAAAAGATGGTGGAAGTATTATTTGGCATAACACCATCAGGGCGGTTAAAACGTTGAATCCAGATACCACGCTTGAAACATTAATACCGGATTTTAAAGGGCAAATGGAAAATGTACAACGGATAGTGGAAGCTCATCCGGAAGTGGTATCTCATAACATAGAAACTGTTGAGCGCCTAACCAGGCAGGTTCGTATACAGGCAAAGTACTGGCGCAGCATGGATGTGTTACGTTACCTCAAACAAAATGGCATGCGTGTGAAAAGCGGAATTATGCTTGGTTTGGGTGAAACAAAAGAAGAAGTATTTCAATCTTTAAGAGATTTGTTGAATAATGGAGTTGATGTGGTTACAATTGGTCAGTATTTGCAACCAACCAAAAAGCATTTATCTGTTCAACGATTTGTTCATCCCGATGAATTTGCAGAATACAGGGATTATGGATATAGTATAGGTCTTGATTATGTAGAAAGCGGACCTTTAGTACGTAGCAGTTATCATAGCGAAAAACATGTTTTGCCGGGTTTTGGAAAAGAAAAATGGCAGAAAGAGAAATCCGGAATTATTTCATAATAATGATCAAAAAAATAATAACAGGAGCATTTGTGTTTTTTACAAGTGCTCCTTTTTGTTTAGCACAATTAAAATGGGAAAATGTTGATTCGCTTTATCAACCTTTGCCGGCATCTGTACATGTATTTAAATCAACAGATTCAATAGAAGGCAAATCCAATATTGCATTTTATGTAATTGCTGATATAAAAGACAGGAAATTGGTTTTCACTACAGATACAACTTACAAAAGAAGATTAACTCCAAAAAAATTCTATGATAAAAACAATCAACCACTTGTTGTTGTTAATGGCACTTTCTTTGATTTTGCAAGTAACAGAAATCTTAATACAGTAATTAAAAATGGGAAATTGGTTTCTTATAATATTCATACCCTTCCATTGAAAGGAAAAGATACTCTTACCTATATGCACCCGTTTCGTTCGGCTATTGGGATAACAAGAAACAGAACCGCAGATGTAGCGTGGTTATTTAGCGACACTACTTTAAAAAGACCTTTAGCTTTTCAAAAAAGTATAAATGCTTATAAAGATTCAGTATCAGTTATTAATAATGCGGATATTTTCCGAATTTCAAAAACAATTTCTTCTTCTTTTGAAACTAAAAGTTATAGGAAATGGAAAATGAATACAGCTATTGGAGGCGGCCCGGTATTGGTTCAGAATAGCAAGGTTCAAGTCAGCAACAATGAAGAAAGAATGTTTACAGGAAAAGCAATAGATGATAAACATCCCAGAACTGCGATGGGCTATACGGCCGATGGCAAATTGATTATTCTGGTTGTGCAGGGTAGATTTACCGGAATTGCAGAAGGTGCATCTTTGGTTCATCTTGCAAATATTTTAACTGATTTGGGTTGTAAAGAAGCGCTTAATTTAGATGGTGGGGGTAGCAGTTGTTTGCTTGTTAATGGCAAGGAAACAATTAAACCAAGTGATAAAGAAGGGCAACGACCAATACCTGCCGTTTTTATGATCATGTCTAAAAAGCGATGATTTACAATGCAAATGGCTTGTTAAAAGCAAATAAATCGATAAACGGCCTTTAAGCCTAACTTTTTTCTCGTTATTTTTACAGTTAATATTTTATGTCAAATTTTATTAAAAATATGTTTACGAAAAAAAGTATCATCATTATTCTTGTACTGCTTCTGGGCGGTAGCTTGTTTTTTGCCGTACAATCATCCTCTACCCGTAAAATACCTTCAAACCGTTTTGAACGCATTCTTCAACTGGTTGGAGAGTTTCTTGAACAAGGACATTTTAATCCCAAAAAGATTGATGATACATTTTCAAAAGAAGTGTTTAATAAGTTTTTAGCCAGTCTTGATCCGGATAAGACTTATTTCATGGCTACTGATATTCAAAAATTTAAAAATATTGAAACTAATATTGATAATGAGATACACGGTTCTACACTTGAGTCTTTTTATTTAATTAATGAAATCTATAAAAAACGGGTAGAAGAATCTGCAGTTATTTATAAGGACATTTTAAGCAAACCGTTTGATTTTACAGTTAACGAAACTTATCTGGCTGATGGAGAAAAATTAAGTTTTCCTCAAAACGAAAATGCACGAAAAGACGCATGGCGTAAAAAATTGAAGTATTACACTCTTGAGCGATATGTTGATTTAATTGATGAACAGGAAAAATCAAAAACCAAAGAAGGAGCAACGGTTAAATCAAATACTGAGCTTGAAAAAGAAGCTCGTGATAAAGTGTTAAAGTTGATGGATCGTATGTACGATCGCTTCAGGAACAGATTTAAAGATGAAGACCGCTTTAACTTGTTTGTGAATGATATCACAGAAACAATGGATCCGCACACCACCTATTTTCCACCCATCGAGAAACGATCATTTGATGAACAGATGAGTGGTGAGTTTTTTGGTATAGGTGCATCTTTAACCGAAGAAGACGACAACATAAAAATTGCAACCATCGTAAAAGGAAGCCCTGCAGATAAATCGGGTGAAATACAAATTGGTGATTTTATAACTAAAGTAGCGCAGGGTAATGAAGAACCACAGGATCTTACAGGATATGAAGTACCCGATGCAGTAAGACTCATCAGAGGTAAAAAAGGAACTGAAGTTAAACTAACGATCAAAAAAGCAAATGGAACAATCAAGGTTATTTCCATGATCAGGGAAAAAATAAATCTTGAAGAAACCTTTGCAAAAAGCACAATCATAAAAGGGCCTGAAAATTATAAAATCGGTTATATATACTTACCTGAGTTTTATGCAAATTTTCAGGATGCCAATGGAGCCCGTTGTGCCGATGATGTAGCAAAAGAAATTTTGAAACTGAAGCAGGAGGGTATAAACGGAATTATTCTTGATCTAAGAAATAATGGTGGCGGTTCATTGATGGATGTTGTTAAGATGGTGGGCTTCTTTATTGATGAAGGACCTGTTGTTCAGGTTAAAAGCAGGGATGAAAATCCAACTATTTTAAAAGACAGAGATAAAACTGTTCTTTGGGATGGTCCGTTAACTGTAATGGTGAATGAGTTCAGTGCTTCAGCTTCTGAAATATTTGCCGCAGCTATTCAGGATTATAAAAGAGGATTGGTTATTGGAAGTACATCAACTTATGGAAAAGGAACTGTACAACGCAGCATTCAATTAGAGAGAAGCAATTGGACAAGTACTTCTACTGCCAGCGACTTAGGTGATATTAAATTAACGCTTCAGAAATTTTACAGAATTACAGGTGCCAGTACACAATTAAAAGGTGTGGTATCAGACATCGTATTGCCTGATCAGTATGAATATCTTAAATTCAGAGAAAAAGATGATGAGGATGCTTTAGCCTGGGATGAAATCATCAGTACCCAGTATAAAAACTGGAAGAATGATTATGATTTAAACACGATTGTTCAACGTAGCAATGATAGAATAAAAGAGAATAAATCTTTCCAGCAAATAAAAGAAAAAACAAACTGGCTTGAAAAAATAAATGACAAACAATATTCTTTAAATCTTGTAAAGTACCGCCAGGATTCAAAGAATTTGAGTAATGTAATTAAAACCATTGATACATTAACCAAATTGCAAACTCCTTTAACTGTAATAAACCTTTTGGTTGATCAGGAGCGAATAAAAGGTGATACTTTTAAAGAAGAAAGAAATACAGCATTCATAAATCGTTTAAAAAGAGACCTGCATTTAGGAGAAACTGTAAATGTGATGAATGATATGATACAGCAATATTTCATTGCGCTGAATAACCAATCGCAACGGATAAAAAATTAAAAAATGGGCTGCATTTAATGCAGCCTTTTTTTTGATGCTGTTAATTGTATTTTGAAACAAATTCTAAGTAATTACACTTATTATTTTTAATCTAAAGATGAAATGATTTCTTTTTTTACTTGGTTGTAATATTATAAAAGCTTAATATATATACATTTGCAATCTTTACTTCTATTATGAAAATATACAATCTGGTTTCAATAGTCATATTCATTTATTTATTAGTCTCGTGCCATCCATTAAAAAGGATCGAATACAGAAATACATTAACTGCCTCAAAAAACGCTTTAAACAATCAGGTTGCAAGATTTCAAATCCTTGAAATACAAAATGATAGCATTTACAAAGAAGGTTTTCATACAGACAGTACTTATGAAGTGCTTAAGAAGGAAATACGGAATCAGAAAAATAAATTAGACTCATCATCCCTACTTGTAAACACACTTTTACGTAAGGTTAATTTCAGAGTTGCTTTTAATGAAGAATTTTATGAGTTAAAGCCAAAAATTAAGAAAATAAATCAATTAGTTGCAGAAGATTTGATCGCTAATAATTCTGATTATACTCAATTGGAAAAAAGGGTTTTTGAAACTGAACTTAATGAGGACAAAGTAAAGTTTAATTCAATTTTAAATTCTGCATCTGAAAAGCAAACCCAGGCTACTGAAACAATTAAATCAATTGGTAATTCTAAAGAAATTTTTCTTCAATCAGGCAGTATCAGCGAATCAATTGCGGCGAATATAGATAACCGTTTATTGGGATATCAAACTGAAATTGATTCTATTTCAAATGAAATTATGATACTAAAACGCAGGATTGATCAACCATCAGATTTCAGTAAGAATTTTACAACCATAAAAGCGAAAGTAATTTTGATAGATTCTGTAGTAAATAAGAAAACAGAATATCAGCAATATGTTTTTAAAATGATAGAAGATGGGTTAAGTAAATCAAAACGTAATCTTTTTAATCTGGCAGCCTTTTTTGGGCCGGGTGGCCATATGATTCCAACTGATAAATACGAAATGGCAAAGATCTATTTCAGTCCGATAGTAGATTCATTATTAAAATTTTCAAATACGTATTCAGAAATATTCAGAACTGCTCAAGTAGTAATAAATGGGTATGCTGATGGTATGAAAATAATGCCTGGCACAGAGTTATATAAAAAAATCAAGAATTATATTAAGGTTGAAAATCCTACAAAAGAACAACTCAATGCTGGTTTATCAGCTCTTCGTGCAGAGGAAATTTCGAAGTTAATTGACCGTTTTATTAAAGAACGGGCAAATGATTTTAAAACAATCAACAAAATTACTTTTGAACTTTTAGAAGCAGGGGAGGGTGAAAAATTACCAGATAGTAATATCAAAAATTATAAAGAAAATGATGAGCGCAGAAGAATAGTTTTGATTTACTGGAGTGTTTTGCCAAATAAATAATTAAACCGTTTTTAACTGCTGGCAAATTTTTTCAACCATTTCTTTACTAACATCAAGGTGAGTAACAAACCGGATTTGTTGTTTACCTAAAGCAAGACAAAGAATTCCTTTTTCTTTCATTTTTAATACAAAGCTCCCGGTATCAATTCCAATCTTTAAGTTGAAAAGAATAATATTGGTTTCAACTGGTAAAACAGAATCAACATTTGGGTTTGAAAGTAATGCTTCTTCAATTTTTTTCGCATGAATGTGATCAGTCTCCAATCTTTCAATATGATGTTCTAAAGCAAACAGACCTGCAGCAGCAATAATTCCCGCTTGTCTCATGCCTCCACCAAATACTTTTCGTACTCTTCGTGCTCTTTTTATCATTTCTTTCGTACCAAGCAAAACACTGCCTACCGGAGCACCCAATCCTTTACTTAAGCAAATTGAAATAGAATGGAAAAGCTGTCCGTATGAAACAGCGGTTTGCTTTTTGGCAACCAGTGCATTAAATAACCTTGCTCCATCTAAATGCAGTTTCAGATTGTGTTTTAAACAAAAATCATGAATCAACTCTATGTCAGATAGTTCATAGCAACTTCCTCCGCCTTTATTACAGGTGTTTTCTAAAACAACTAAACTGGAAACCGGCTTGTGTACATCGTCTGCATTTACAGCATCTGTAAGTTGTAATGAGTTAATTCTACCCCTGTTTCCTTGTAAAAGCTTAACGGAAGATCCTGAATTAAAAGCTATACCTCCTGCTTCATATTGATATACATGCGACAATTCATCACAAATAACCTCATCACCCGGCTGTGTGTGGATTTTTATTGCAATCTGGTTGGTCATTGTTCCTGACGGGCAAAATATCCCGGCTTCCATTCCAAACATATTTGCTGCAGTTTCTTCTAACTTATTAACAGTCTCATCTTCTCCAAATACATCATCACCAATTTTTGCTGAAAACATTGCTTCAGTCATTTGCTTAGTTGGCCGGGTAACTGTGTCACTCCTTAAATCAATCAATTCCATATCAACTATTTATATGTTAACTTCTTTTCTACTGTTTTAATGAATCTTATTCAAATTTCAACATTTTGCATCTTATAACTGTTATTCTGTTTTTAAATTTTTGCACTGCAAACGTTACATTAACACTCAATTTAGTTACAATTATCAACATAGACTATGAAAAACGAGGATTGAATTGTACCTTTGCTGAATTAGCGGATTATTTACCAATTATTTACAGCACTCGGTCAATTTCCCTTGCTTTCAAACGTTTCTAAACATTAAGAGGAAAAAAATATGCGGCAGCTTAAGATTGCAACACAAATTACCAACCGTGATTCTCAAGCGGTTGAAAAATATTTACAAGAGATTTCTAAAATTCCAATGATCAATCCTGAAGAAGAGACAACTCTTGCTCAGCGTATAAAAATGGGTGATCAGAGGGCTTTGGATAAATTAGTACAAGCCAACCTTCGTTTTGTGGTTTCGGTGGCCAAACAATATCAGCATCAGGGTTTAAGTTTAAGTGATTTAATTAATGAAGGAAACCTCGGTTTAATTAAAGCAGCACAACGTTTTGATGAAACCAAAGGATTTAAATTTATCTCTTATGCCGTTTGGTGGATTCGTCAATCCATTTTACAGGCTTTGGCTGAACAAGGCCGTTTGGTTCGTTTGCCTCAAAACAAAATAGGAACTTACAATAAAGCCAATAAAGCATACATGGCTTTTGAGCAGGAACATGAAAGAGAACCATCAACCGAAGAACTGGCTGATATTCTTGAAATGAGTGAAACGGAAATCAATAATATTTTCCAAAGCAATACAAGACATACCTCATTAGATGCTCCGGTACACGAAGCAGAAGATGTGGCTATGGGTGATTTGCTTGAAGGAAGTGATGATACAGATGAAGATGTGATGAAAGATTCTCTCCGTAATGAAATACGCAGAGTATTGAAATCTCTCAGTCCCCGTGAAGCGGAAATTGTAAATGCTTATTTTGGTTTAGATGGTGAACATGGTGTAACCATTGAACAAATTGGTCAGAAATATGATTTAACAAAAGAGCGTATCCGTCAAATTAAAGAAAGAGCAATTAAACGTTTGCAAAAAGCCCGTTATAGCAATGCACTTAAAAGCTATTTAGGCAATTAATTTATATCGGTAGTAAGTATCATTCCCTCCGGATCTCTTCCGGGGGGATTTTTTTATTCTTATGTGAAATTTTATAAAGATGGCAGTTTGAAAAAAATCTGAGTGTAAATTTGAATTATGTACAGAATCTTATTTCTTGGTTTTCTTTTTTTCATATTAATTGGATGTGAAAAGAATATAAACTTTGATCTCAAAGAAGCATCAGAGCTAATAACTGTTGATGCCAGTATTGAGAACGATCAGGACCCAATTGTAATTCTTACAAAAAGCCTCAACTATTTTTCTAAAATTTCAATTGATGTTCTTAGTCAATCGCTAATTAAAGATGCTGATGTGTTTATTAGTGATGGAATAAAAACCCATAAGCTAAGACGATATGATGTGACTTTAGCCGGAAATGTGCCATTTAGTTTATACAGCAGCGATCCTTTAGATCCTACTACTATCATCAGAGGAGAGTTAGGTAAAAAATATCAATTAAAAATAGTTTGGAAAGGAACCGAATATAAATCAAGTACTACAATTCCGCTCATTAGGAGAACTATCGATTCGCTCTGGTGGTTAAAAGCCCCCAATACAGCAGATACAAGCAAACGAACAGTATTAAGGGCAAAAGTTACAGATCCTCCTGGCTTTGGTGATTATGCCCGTTATTTTACAAAAGTGAACAGCGGTAATTTCTTACCTGGTTTAAATTCTGTTTTTGATGACCAGTTAATTAATGGAACAACCTATACCGTAGATGTTGATCGTGGGGTTGACCGAAATGCCGATCTTAATTTTGAGGATTATGGCTTTTTTATGAAGGGTGATACTGTAACACTCAAATTCAGCAACATTGATAAAGCTACTTTCGATTTCTGGAGAACTGTTGAATTCAGTTATTCCAGCATCGGAAATCCTTTTTCATCTCCAACAAAAATCATTGGCAATATCAGCAATGGCGGATTAGGTTATTTTGGAGGTTACGCCAATGTGTTTAAAACGGTTATTATTCCCCGTTAATTTTTTCAACAACAAGTGTAATCTTCCTTACATTAAAAATCAATCACAGTGGTTACCTTTGTGAACTTATAAATTTATCAGATGAATAAAGAAGAAGCAGAAAAAGTTCATTGTTTAATTATTGGATCAGGGCCTGCCGGTTATACAGCAGCTATTTATGCAGCAAGAGCAAATCTTAAACCGGTATTATACCAGGGCATACAGCCAGGCGGACAATTAACCATTACAACAGAAGTTGAAAATTATCCTGGCTATGCTGATGGTGTTCAGGGACCGGAAATGATGGTTCATTTTGAAAAGCAGGCTGTACGAATGGGTGCTGATGTACGTTATGGATTAGCAACTAAAGTTGATTTTAGTTCATTGCCTCATAAAGTGTGGATAGATGATGAAAAGTTAATGGAAGCCGACAGTGTAATCATATGTACCGGTGCCAGTGCTAAATGGCTGGGCTTAGAAAGTGAACAAAGGCTTAATGGTTATGGTGTTAGTGCCTGCGCTGTTTGTGATGGATTTTTCTTCAGAGGAAAAGAAGTCGCTATTGTAGGAGCAGGGGATACGGCAGCAGAAGAAGCTTTATATCTTAGTAAACTTTGTACAACAGTACATATGCTCATCCGTAAAGATACCATGCGGGCCAGCAAAGTGATGCAGGACAGAGTAATGAAAACACCCAATATCAAAATATATTTTAATACAGAAACAATTGAAATTCTTGGCGAATCGAAAGTAAATGGTATGAAGGTGAAGAACAACAAATCTGGTGAAGAATCAATTATTCAAGTACAGGGATTCTTTGTTGCTATTGGCCATGAGCCCAACTCCGGTATTTTTAAAGAATTCCTTGACATGGATGAAGCAGGTTATATAAAAACAATTCCCGGTACCTCAAAAACAAATATTGAAGGAGTTTTTGCAGCTGGAGATGTACAAGATAAGATTTACAGACAGGCTGTAACTGCAGCTGGTACTGGCTGTATGGCAGCGTTAGATGCTGAACGTTATTTATCAGCAAAAGAATCTCATTAAATAATAAATCATCAAAAGGTCCCGCAAATACAGCGGGACTTTTTTATTTTCATTCTATGATTGCAGTACATTTAAAAGATATAACCTTTCATGCCCATCACGGTTTATACAAAGGAGAAGAAAAAACCGGAGGACGATTTGAAGTGAATCTTACAGCCTGGTATGATCCAATGGGTTCGGTTAAAACACTTGAACAAACAATAAATTATGTTGTTTTATTTGAAATTGTAAAAGAACAAATGCAATTACGATCAGGATTAATAGAAAATGTAGCTGAAAATATTTGTGAAACGATTAAGACCCGTTTTCCAGAAATTACGGAAATAATACTCGATATTTATAAGAGTTCACCACCCATTGAAAATTTTACCGGCAAAGTAGGAATAACAATGCACAAACAATACTAACCTAAGATCATGCAAAAAGTAGTTCTTCTTTTGTTACTAACAATTTCAAAAGCCGGGATTTCACAATCGGTTGAAGAATTAATTGATGAAGGCATTCTGTTGGAAAAACAGATGAAAGAAACAGAAGCTTATATCAGGTTTAAAGAAGTATTGAAATTAAAACCCGGTAATGTATTTGTTTTAGTTCGATGCAGTGAATTAGCTGGCCGTATAGGCCGTTTACAAAATTCAAAGGAAAAGCAAGTTGATTATTATAATGCCTCAAAACTATATGCCGAAAGAGCTTTGCGTTTAAATGCTGATCATTCAGATGCAAATCTTGTTATGGCAATAGCAATAGGACGATTAGCTATGCTTAAGAAAGGCAAGGAGAAAGTAGAAGCGGTTAGAGATATTAAAAAATATGCTGAAAAAGCCATCTTGTTAAATCCAGATAACTTTAAAGCAATCCACATCATGGGTAAATGGCATTTAGAAGTAAGCAGCCTTACACTTTTAGAAAGAGAATTAGCTAATATGCTTTTTGGTGGATTACCAAAGGCTTCTTACAATGCTGCCCTCAAGTATTTTTTAAAGGCAGAAGAGCTAAAACCAGATTTTATTTTAAACTATTTTGAAATGGCTAAATTATATTTGAAAATAAACAAGAAACCCAAAGCATTGGAATTATTAAAACACTTGCTTATGTTACCCATAAGTGCTTCTGATGATGAAATGATTAAGGGCGAAGCAAAACAATTACTTATGAAAATCAGTACATAAAAATCAAAAGACACCAGTAATTGCCTTTTTTACTATTATATTAATTATCATATGAAAACACTTCTGCTCATATTTTTTATTTCATTCGTTCATCCTGAATTTATTTGTTCTCAGAACATAGATGATTTGGTAAAACAGGCAGATGCACTTGAAAAACAGTTTAAAGAAGATGAAGCTTATCATAAATATAAAGAGGTAATTAAACATCAACCAAAGCACTTATATGCACTTACAAGATGCAGTGAATTAGCAAGCCGGATTGGAAGAAGGCAGAATACCAGGCAGAAGCAAATGGATTTTTATAATGCTGCAAAAATCTATGCTGAACGGGCATTAAAAATTAATCCGAATGATAGCGAAGCAAACCTGGTCATGTCGCTGGCATATGCAAGAATGGCATTACTTAAAAGCGGAAAAGAAAAAGTTGAATTTGTAAGGGAAATTAAAACATATGCAGACAGAGCACTCATTGCTGCTCCAGATAATTTTAAGGCACTGTTTGTAATTGGCAGATGGCATTATGAAATAAGTAATTTATCCGTTGTGGAACGGGCTGCAATAAAGGTATTTTTTGGAGGGTTGCAAAAAAATTCTATTGATTCAGCTGTAATCTTTTTTGAAAGAGTAAGAGCCCTTAAACCCGATTTTGTATTGAATTATTATGAATTAGCTAAAGCTTATTATAAAGCCAACAAAAAAACAAAAGCAATTGAACTCATAAAGTATTTACTGAAATTACCAAATACTGCTGCTGACGATCCTACAATTAAAGAAGAAGCAAAACAACAGCTTGCCAAATGGACTTCTTAAGTTTTAAAGAATTATAAATAGATTTGCTGCTTAAGAAAATCATTTGAACGCTTCAGTATTTTTATTTACGCCACCATT
>DAIOWB010000015.1:0-1129 GCA_036758725.1 Lacibacter sp. | reverse complement strand
GGAAAAAACCCAACAATCGCTCATTTAATTGCTTCAAGAAACCTTTTGCCTGAAGCAGGCAGATTTCATGAAATGACTGATTTGCATTGGGCATTTGGTAACATGGGCTTACAGGATAAAGCCAAACATATTGCTACCATGTTTCTGGAAGATTTATCTGATTTAATTAAAGAAACGGTAGATGAGCATTTTGGTTTCAGCAGGTATGCAGAACGTTTGGGCCGCAGTGCCAACCATTTTGATGAATTGTATGCTGAGTTGCAAAAGCCATTTACTTTTATTGATGAACTGCTAATTGAAAGATTAAAATTTCATATTCAGCACATCAATCCAAAACTGGTTGCTATCTCTGTTCCTTTTCCTGGAAACTTATATACCTCTTTTAGAAGTGCACAATGGCTAAAAAAAGAATTTCCATCAATTAAAATTGCAATGGGAGGCGGTTTCCCTAATACTGAATTACGCTCATTAAAAGATGCCCGTGTGTTTGAATTTTTTGATTTCATTACGCTGGATGATGGGGAAGCTCCGCTTGAACAACTCTTAAATTATATTGAAGGAAAGACTGAAGATAAAGAACTGAAACGCACATTTCTTTTAAAAAACAGCGTAGTAAGCTACATTAATAATGCAAGCTGTAAAGATTATAAACAATCTGAAACGGGTACGCCTGATTACAGTGATTTACTTCTTGATCAATATATTTCTGTTATTGAAATTGCCAATCCAATGCACAGTTTATGGAGTGATGGCAGATGGAATAAACTCACAATGGCACACGGATGCTACTGGGGCAAATGTACATTTTGTGATATTTCACTCGACTATATTAAACTCTATGAGCCCATTACTGCCAAATTATTATGCGATAGAATGGAAACCATTATTGCTCAAACTGGTAACAATGGTTTTCATTTTGTAGATGAAGCTGCTCCGCCTTCGTTGATGAAAGAATTGGCTATGGAAATTATCAAACGAAAATTAGTAGTGAGCTGGTGGACCAACATCCGCTTTGAGAAAAGTTTCACCCGTGATCTTTGTTTATTATTAAAAGCCAGTGGCTGTATTGCAGTAAGTGGCGGATTGGAAGTTGCCAGTGACCGTTTACTGAAACTCATTGATAAAGGTG
>DAIOWB010000014.1:0-22656 GCA_036758725.1 Lacibacter sp. | reverse complement strand
TTCCGCAATCAAACAAAAATGCAATTAGCGGATCTGCATTTTATAAAAAGGCAGCAGCCATGAACTGGAAACAAAGAGATTCATTGGCAGTACAGGAAATCTTATCAGGCAATTTTCCATCTTTCATAAAGAAAATGATTGCAGTTCATCTTTCAATCATTGATTCATCAACAGGTAAAACCATCAAGGCAACAATTTATGTAACTGCTGATTATTTAAGCATCGGTAACAATGCTGATTGGGCAAGGATTCCGATGACACCAATGGCTGCACAATTAATTGCCGACAGTTTTCATTGTTTTCTCCCAACAAAAAAAATGGTAGATGAAATTTATAAAGCCGCTGTTGTAAAATCAGAACCTGTACCAATGTATGCTTTCCGTGACAGCACACCCACCATGTACCAGCACCATTTAATCATTGAAGGACAACGTAAGCAACAAAAGGGTTTAATTGCAGGGATCAAAAAAGATGTGATTATAACAGATCAGTTAAACCTTCCTTCCAAACAAAATAAAGTGGCCATCTATGGCTGGCATCAATTGAATGGAAAACCTATTCAACCTGTTTATACAGGTCATGTAAACTGGTATGTGGATTATAGTCATGGTATACGACTGGTCTATGAACTGATTAAAATCAATGGGGTATGGATCTCTTATACAGATGTATTGAAACATCCGGTTTGGTATCGCTTGCTTACTGATGAATCAAAGACTTCATTTGTCCGTTATACTTTATAAAAACAATATATTTGCCCACTTAATTAAAACCAATGAGCGATACATTAAAGAAGATTAACGAAACGGTTGCCTTTATCCGTAATCATTATCAGGAAGAATCAACCATCGGTGTAGTGCTGGGCAGCGGCCTTGGGCATTTTACTGCAGAAATGAACATTGAAAAAGAAATCAGCTATACAGAAATTCCGCATTTTCCTGTTTCAACAGTAGAAGGCCATACAGGCAAGTTGGTATTTGGTACATTGGGTACAAAAAAAGTAGTAGTAATGGCAGGCCGCTTTCATTTTTATGAAGGTTATTCTATTGAAGAAGTTGTGTTTCCTATCCGTGTAATGAAATACCTGGGTATGAAAACACTTGTCATCAGTAATGCGGCCGGTGGTGTAAATGAATTGTATGAAGTAGGAGATTTAATGATTATTAAAGATCATATAAGCCAGTTTACAGTAAACCCTTTAATTGGAAAAAATAATAAAGAATTTGGTCCACGCTTTCCTGATATGAGTGAACCTTATAAAAAAGAGTTGATTGGAAAGGCAAAAAACATTGCTGCCAAATTAAATATTGATGTGAAAGAAGGTGTGTATTGTGCAGTAACCGGTCCTACGTTTGAAACCCGAAGTGAATACAAGATGATCCATATTTTAGGAGGCGATGCAGTAGGCATGAGTACTGTTCCTGAAGTAATTGTTGCAGTACATATGGGTTTAGATGTGTTTGGAATGAGTGTAATTACAGATGTGGGTATTCGTGAAACAGAAAATAAAATTACACATGAAGAAGTGCTGGAAGCTGCAAAACATGCAGAACCAAAGATGACTGCAATAGTAAAACAGTTGATTATTGAACTTTAAGACCTTTTTATCGTTGCACAATTTCAATTCATTTATTTTTACACGGGCTTTACTGGCCCGTTTTTTTATATGGCCCGTTTAACCTGTTTCATATTTTTTTTATTTACTGCAAATCTTTTGCTGGCTCAAAGGCCAACAGGTGGCCGTAATCTGATGCAGAATATTCCCGGTGGATTTATGGGTGGCAATCAAATGAGAGGAGGTGGAGGTGGGCCGTTTAAAGATTCATTACTTCACCGTACAGGTTTTGAAGATTCTGCAACCATAGCTTACCGATATTTAGACACTGCCCGGTTTTATTTTCTTGATTCAACTGTTAATGATTTCAGTAAACGATGGCCTGTAAAATGGACCAGCATTTTTTTAGGTAATACCGGTTCTGCTACAAGATCGCTTTTGTTTTCACCCAATATGAAACCCGGTTGGGACCATGGCTTTCATGCGTATGATGCTTATATACCTGATGTGGCACAGGCAAAGTTTTATAATACAACCCGTCCGTACTCACAACTTACCTATGTGCTGGGAACAAAGGCTGAACAAAACATTGGTGTATTTCATACGCAGAACATTCGATACAACTGGAATTTTTCTTTTACTTATAATCTCATCAATTCACCGGGTGTATTTAAAAACCAGAAAAACAATCACAGCAATTATTTAATCAATTCCTGGTATACATCGCCCAAAAGAAGATATACCGCTTACATCATACTTGCAGGAAGTAAAATAGGTGCTACTGAAAATGGCGGAATAAAAAGTTTGCGTTTTATGGATAGCTTACCGGCTTTTAAAGAACGCTTTAATATTCCTACAAACCTGGGAGGTTCAGCATTTGAACAGCAATCTTTTTTAAGCAATGTCATTTATTCCGGAAATAAATATAATCAGTCAACTTACCTGTTACGTCATCATTACGACCTGGGTAAAAAAGATTCTGTAACTACCGATTCAAGTGTGGTTTATTTGTTTTACCCAAGGTTTCGTTTTCAACATACATTGCAATTCACAAAATATACTTTTCAATATAATGATACCAGGGTAGATGCGGAGGGTTATAGCAAACTATATCAACTTTCAAACCTGCCTTCAACATTTGGTTTAAAAGATTACTGGCAATCGTTCAAAAATGAAGTGGCTGTTTATTCTTTCCCTGATATTAAAAATCAGCAGCAGTTTATTAAAGCAGGTGCCGGGTATCAAATGCTGAAAGCTGATTTTGGAACCAATGAACCCAGCTATAATAATCTTTATCTCATTGGAGAATACCGTAACCGGACAAAAAATAAAAAATGGGATATGGAACTGGCAGGTACTTTTTACCTGGCTGGTTTAAACAGTGCCGATTATAATATACATGCATCATTAAAACGATTGATAGGCCAAAAGCTGGGTTATTTAACCCTTGGATTTGATAATGTAAACCGATCGCCTTCATTCATACATGATGATCTCAGTAATTTTAAACGGTTCAATATTGGTAATACTAATTTCATTAAAGAAAATACAACCATTGCATCGGTTATTTATGAATTGCCACAGCAACGTTTATTATTGAGTGCAAATTATTTTCTGGCCGCCAACTTTATTTATTTTAAAAATTATACACAGGCTGATCAGGATGCAACTCTTTTTAATGTATTACAACTGCAACTTCAAAAGCAATTTAAATTCAAAAAATACTGGAACTGGTATACCGAAATTTATATACAGCAATCAACAGCTAATGCACCAGTAAACCTGCCGCTTGTTTTTACAAGAAACCGTTTTGCATTTGAAGGAAAGTTTTTTAAAACGCTTAATTTAAGTACCGGTGTAGAAGTACGTTATCATACAGCTTATAAGGCAGATGGATTTTCACCTGTACTTGGGCAGTTCTTTTTACAAAATACAGAAACTATTAAAAACCTGCCCGATATTGCTGCTTATCTTCATTTCAGAATCAGAAGTATGGCCATTTTTATCCGTGCAGAAAATCTTAATACCGTACAAACCAGTCCATCTTTTGGATTTGTAAATAACAATTACGCCACACCTAATCAGCCCACACCTGGTTTTTTTATTCGTTTAGGTATTTTTTGGGGGTTTGTTAACTGATGGGTAGTAGGTAATGCCCGGTTTTTTTATAACTTTGTAAACTGATGTTGAAGAAAATTTTCATAACAGTTCTGGCTGTATTTTATCTTGTTGTTACAAGCGGGGTAATAATGAATATCCATTATTGTATGGGAAAGGTTTCTTCTGTTTCATTTATTCATGAAAAAGATCATAACGATGGTTCCTGCAATAAATGCGGAATGGATAAAACCGAAAACCATTGCTGTAAAGATGAAATGAAATCAATAAAGCTCAGTGATACACATCAGTCATCGTCCTGGTCTTTTGAATTGGCATCTCTCAGTTCAGTTCAACCGCAAAGATTTGTTTTATTAAACGAAGCTGAACAAGGTGTTTCTGTAATTCCCATTATTAATTATACATCCCCTCCTCCAAAAGCATTCAATAAAGTGTACAGGGATGTGAATACTTTTCGTATTTAGTTCAGATATTTGTTTTTTCTTTTTCTGCTTTCTAAGCAGGAATTCAATCATTATATAATTTAAAAAACATAAAAATGAAATCTATTCAAATTATTGCTGCATGCCTGTTTTTATTTACAACCATTACACATGCACAAACTAAAACAACTCTGAAAACCTCAACATTTAAAGTATGGGGTAATTGTGGTATGTGCAAGAAAACCATTGAAGGTGCAGCTAAGAAAAGCGGAGCATCCTATGCAAGTTGGAATGAAGACAGTAAAATGCTTGTTGTAAAGTATGCTGCTGCAAAAACAACCGTTGAAAAAATACAAAAAGAAGTTGCCAATGCAGGTTATGATAATGATAAGTTCGATGCCAACGATGAAGCGTATTCCAATTTACATGAGTGCTGCCAGTATGATCGTAAAACTGCAGGTGTTTCTAAAGAAGCAAAAGCATGTTGTATGAAAGACGGTAAATGCACAGGAGATAAAGATTGCTGCAAAAAAACAGAGGGCAAATCAGATTGTTGTGCAAACGGAACCTGTGGAAAGGAAGGCGGTTGCTGTGCAGATATGAAGTGTGAAAAAGGCGAAGGTTGTTGCAAAAAAGAAGGAACTGTTGCAAAAAAAGATTGCTGCATCGGAAAAGAAGGTGCATGCACACATCATAAATAATGAAAAATACTGCTGTTGTTAAAGACAGCAGCAGTATTATTTTTAACTTAAAAAACAGAGAATGAAAAAGTGGTTGACAGTTGTTTTTTTAATCATCAGTATATCGGTATCTGCTCAAATTAAATCGGCTACTTTACAGGCAAGCGGACTAACCTGTGCTATGTGCAGTAATGCAATTAACAAAGCATTGAAAACGCTTTCATTTATAGAAAAAGTTGAATCAGATATTCCGAATTCTTCGTTCTTAATTACATTTAAATCAGAAGCTGAAATAAATTTTGATCAGATAAGAAAAAAGGTGGAAGATGCCGGATTTTCTGTAGCCAGATTAAAGGTTGTGGCTGTTTTCACAAATGAAAATATTCAAAACGAAAAAGCAATAACCCTTGATGGCAAACAGTTTTATTTTGTGAATGTAAAAGATCAGGTATTGAATGGTGAACAAACAATTACCATTATTGATAAGAATTTTATTTCTTTAAAAGAGTATAAACGTTTTGCTTCTCTCACAAAAGCTGAAAGTTTTAAAACGGGCGAAGCGAAAGGCACACGTATTTATCATGTAACCATTTAAATAGCAGGGAAGACAAAAATCTTCCCTGTTTTTGTTTATGCAACGATTATTTCTAATCAGCTTATTGTTTTCATTTGCCTCAAATGTTTCAAGCCAGGAATTGTATGTATTTACAAATCCGGCATCAAATATTCCGGGTAAGGCGCTTGTAGCAAAACTTTCAACGAAAACAATGCGTTCGTATCACAGTAATGAAAGAGAATGGCGCATTATGCCAGAGGTGCAGCTTGGCATTAATAAAAAACTGATGGTAGCAGCATCAGGTAGTTTTTCCAATATGTTTTTTCAGGATGCAGTAAAATTTGAAAGTGTAAGGTTGTATTCAAAGTACAGATTCTACAGTAACGATGAGGTGCATAAACATTTTCGTGCAGCTGCATTTGCAGCAGCAGCCTGGTCAACAAACCCGTTAGTTTACCAGGAGTTAAATTTAGATGGTGATAATTCAGGCGTTCAGGTAGGAATAATTGCAACACAGTTAATCAAAAAGTTTGCTGCTTCTGCAGGTGTATCATACATCAGTCAACTGGAGAAAACAGATAAGGTTAATTTAGGTTTACCTTTTTCTAATGAAGGTATTCAGTATAATATCTCAATGGGTTACCTGGTGTTTCCACGTAGTTATAAAAGTTATAAACAAACCAATTTTAACCTGTATTGTGAATTTTTAGGAATGAAGAATACAGATATTAAACGAAGTTTTATAGATATAGCGCCCGCTATTCAGTTTATCTTTAATAGCAGTACAAGATTTAATGCAGGTGCCCGCTATCAATTGGCAGGCAATGCTCACCGCATGGCAAAAGAATCATACTTCATCAGTATTGAATATTATTTCTTAAACACATTAAAGTGAAAGTTGTAAAAACGATATTGTTATTTATCTTATCACTCTTTCAGAAAAAGGATTGTTGTAAGTAAAATGCGAAGTCTGTTCATAAAGAACAGACTTTCTTTTTAAAACTTCAGGTAAGTTACATTTGTGAAACAGGAATATGTTTAAAGCAATTACAAGAACTATCTGGCTTATTTCACTGGTTAGTCTGTTTACAGATATGGCCAGTGAAATGCTTTACCCGGTAATGCCTGTTTATTTAAAAAGTATTGGTTATTCTGTATTAGTTATTGGAATATTGGAAGGTTTTGCAGAAGCCGTTGCCGGTTTAGGTAAAAGTTATTTTGGAAGATTAAGTGATGCAAGTGGAAAGCGTTTACCTTTTGTACGCTTGGGATATATGCTCAGTGCCATTTCAAAGCCAATGCTTGCATTAAGTACTCAGCTGTGGTGGATTTTTTCTGCCCGGTTTCTTGATAGGGCAGGGAAGGGATTACGAACTGCACCCCGTGATGCATTGTTGAGTGATGAAACAACTACTGATCAAAAAGCGACAGTATTTGGTTTTCACCGTATGATGGATACGTTTGGTGCTGTACTGGGGCCGGTTATTGCTTTGTTGTATCTGTACTTTTATCCAGGTCAATATAAAACGTTGTTCCTGATTGCTTTTCTTCCCGGTGCAGCAGCAGTTCTATTTACATTTCTGGTAAAAGAAAAGAAAACGCTTCATCAACCTAAAAATGCAGTTCCGTTTCATCAAACATTTTCTTATTGGAAACAAGCTCCTTCTTCTTTCAGGAAATTAGTAATCGGGTTACTCTTATTTGCATTGTTCAATAGTTCAGATGTTTTTCTTTTATTGAAAATGAAAGATGCAGGATTAGCAGACACCTATGTAATTGGAGTTTATATTTTCTATAATCTGGTTTTTGCTTTCTTTGCCTTTCCAATTGGTAAACTGGCCGACAGGTTAGGAATGAAAAATATTTTCTTAACAGGGCTTATTTTTTTCTGTATTACCTATTTCGGATTTGCTTTCAATCATTCGATCATCATTTTTCTCTTTTTGTTTTTTTGTTATGGTATATATGCTGCAGCAACAGAGGGAATTGCCAAAGCATGGATCAGCAACCTTGTTCCCAAAACCGAAACAGCTTCTGCTATCGGGTTATTCACAGGTTTGCAAAGTATTGCTGCACTATGCGCCAGCACAGTAGCAGGATTGTTGTGGTATAAATTTTCACCCCAAATTGTATTTATTTCCGCTGCAGCAATTGCCCTCATTGCCTTTGCATGGATCGCCTGGAATTTTTCTCCTAAAAAATAAAGCAAGAATCTCAGAAATTTTCTATATTTACCTAAATAAAAATTTAGACCAGTCTAAAAATTAATTATGAGATATAGAATATTTATTCTTGTTTTTGTGTTGAATGCAGTTAATTCTTTTGGTCAGAATTTTTCGATTAAAGGTGAAGTAACTGATCTGCAAACGGAGGAAAAAATTAAACAGGCAACCGTGAAAAATCTGCAAACAAATCAAACTGTGTTTACAGATAATGAAGGGAGCTTTGCTATAACAGCTTCAAAAAAAGATACACTGATAGTTACATCTGTTGGCTATTTAACTGATACTTTGTTAATCAACACACCCGGCCATTTTATTTCTGTTCAGTTAATACCTGTTACCAAATCACTGGGTGAAGTAGTAATCAGTGGAACAATGAGAGAAATAAAAAAATCGAGCAGCCCTATTGCTGTTGAATCTTATTCTGCAAAGTTTTTTAAAAAAAATGTAAGCTCATCCGTTTTTGAAGCTTTATCAATTGTAAACGGCGTGCAACCGCAGTTAAATTGTAATGTTTGTAATACAGGGGATATTCATATAAATGGAATGGAAGGTCCGTATACGATGGTGTTGATTGATGGCATGCCTGTAGTGAGTAACCTAGCAACGGTGTATGGGTTTTCCGGTATACCTGCAAGCTTGATAAAACGTGTTGAGATTGTAAAAGGCCCTTCTTCAACTTTATATGGTAGTGAAGCAGTAGCAGGTTTAATTAACATTATCACAAAAGATCCTTCTTCAGCACCGATGTTTAATGCCGATGTACATACTACCTCCTATAACGAAATTAATGCTGATGTGAGCGCAAGGTTTAGAATGGGTAAAGTAAATTCATTGCTTGGATTAAATGTATTTCATTTTGGGAAACAGTATGATTTAAACAACGATCAGTTTACAGATGTTACTTTGCAAAAACGAATTTCTCTTTTTAATAAATGGAGTTTTGAAAGAAGTAATCATCTTCCTTTTCAGATTGGAGTGCGTTTGTTAGCAGAAGACCGCTGGGGTGGTGAAATGAAATGGAACAAAACATGGCGTGGTACTGATAGTGTTTATGGCGAAAGTATTTATACAAAAAGAGTAGAAGCAATTGGCAACTATGGAATTAAAGCCGGATCAGAAAAACTGTTGCTGGAATATTCTTATAACTTTCATCACCAGGATTCTTATTATGGATATATTCCTTATTTTGCTATACAGCATAGTGTTTTTGCCCAGTTAAGATGGAATAAAGAAGCAGGTAAACATTCAATCATAGCAGGTTTGCCATATCGTTTTACATGGTATGATGATAATACTGCAGTTACAGCAAAACCCGATGGAACAACGAATCAACCAGCAGTAAATAAATTGATGGGCTTGTTTATACAAGATGAATTGAAACTCAATAATCAATTTACTTTGCTGGCCGGGTTACGTTATGAATTAACCAGTTTACACGGTGGGATAGCATCTCCACGCATTGCAATAAAGTGGCAAACATTACAAAATCAGATCTTTCGTTTAAGTATTGGAAACGGTTTCCGTGTTGTAAATTTATTTACTGAAGATCATGCTGCTTTAAGTGGAGCAAGAGAAGTAGTGATAACCGAAACATTGAACCCTGAGAAAAGCTGGAACGGTAATCTGAATTTTACATCAACCTATACCCCTTCATTTGGTTTTTTTACTATTGATGCAACGTTGTTCTATACTTATTTCACCAATAAGATTGTGCCTGATTATATAACTGACCCTCAAAAAATTATTTATCAGAATATTGATGGTTATGCGGTTTCACAAGGCTTTACTTTGAATACGGATTTTTCATTTAAAAAACATTTGAAGATTATAGCCGGGATTACCTTAATGGATGTGTTTACAAAAGAGAAAAATCAAAATGGAATACAGGTAAAACAACAGCAACTCTTTGCTCCAAAGTTTTCAGGAAATTATGCTTTGAGTTATACTATTCCAAAGTGGAAGTTGATGATTGATCTGACTGGAAAAGTATTTGGTCCGCAACGATTGCCGATTGTGCCTAATGATTTTCGCCCTGAATTTTCACCCTGGTTTACTTTAGCCAATCTGCAATTGACCAAACGTGTAGGTAAAAAAATTGAAATCTATGGCGGAATCAAAAACCTGCTCAACTTTATACCTAAGAACCCTATCCTTCGTCCGGAAGATCCATTTGATAAGCGTATAAATGATCCTGTGAATAATCCGTATGGTTATACGTTCGATCCTTCTTACAATTATGCACCTATGATGGGACGAAGAGCTATGTTTGGAATGCGGTTGAATATTGATTAATTACATTCTTTCGGGAACGTGTATTCCTAAAAGACTCATACCACTTGATATCACATGAGCAGTAAATTCACAAATTAGCAGGCGTAATTGTTTTTTCTCTTCGCTTTCGGCATTCATTACAGAATGCTCCGTATAAAAGGAGTTAAAGGTTTTAGCAATATTGTAAACATAGTTAGCTAAGTGTGATGGATCAAGTTCAGTGCAAGCCTGTTCAATAACTGTTGGATAACTTTCCAGTTCAATCAACAACTCTTTTTCAAGAGGTAATAAACTGCCGAATGATGTTGTAATCTCAGCATTTGCTTTTTCTTTTCTTAAAATCGATTTTATTCTGGCATGTGTGTACTGTATAAATGGTCCGGTATAGCCATGAAAGTCAATTGATTCTTCAGGGTTAAAAATCATTTTCTTTTTCGGGTCTACACGTAACAAATAAAACTTCAGAGCACCCAGGCTTATTATTTTATAAAGTTCTTTTAATTCATCTGCAGTAAAATCTTTTACTTTTCCTAATTCTTCAGTTTTTTGTTGAGCAACTTTTTCCATTTCATCAAGTAAATCATCTGCATCAACTACTGTTCCTTCACGGCTCTTCATTTTACCTGAGGGCAACTCAACCATCCCATAACTTAAATGATAAATACTATTGGCATAGGGGAGCTCCAGTCTTTTGCAAATCAACTGCAGCACTTTCATGTGATAATTTTGCTCATCACCAATCACATATATACTCTGGTCAATTTTATATTCATCATACTTTTGCTTTGCTAAACCAATATCCTGGGTAATGTAAACCGATGTGCCATCTTTACGTTGAACAATTTTTTCGTCTAATCCGTCAGCTGTTAAATCAATCCAAACACTTCCATCTTCTTTTTGATAAAAAACATGTTTGAGTAAACCTTCCTGAATAGTTTTTTTTCCTAAGAGATAAGTGTTGCTTTCGTAATAAATTTTATCAAAATCAGCGCCAATGCGCTTGTATGTTTCATCAAAGCCTGCATACACCCAACTGTTCATTTCCTTCCACAGTTCCATCACTTCCGGTTTGCCAGCTTCCCAATCGAGCAGCATTTGTTGAGTGGCTTTCATGATAGGTGCTTCTTTTTCTGCTTCTTCCCTTCCGGTTCCGTTAACAACTAATTCTTCTACCTGTCTTTTGTATTCATCATTAAATTTTACGTAGTATTCACCAACAAAATGATCTCCTTTTGTATTGGTTGATTTGGGTGTAGCTCCATTAGCAAAAAGTTGCCAGGCAATCATGCTTTTGCAAATATGTATTCCTCTGTCATTTACAATGCAGGTTTTTACAGTTTCATTTCCATTTGCATGAATCATTTCTGCAATACTCCATCCTAAAAAGATATTCCTTAAATGACCAAGGTGTAATGGCTTGTTTGTATTGGGTGATGAATATTCAATCATCACTTTCTTATTTTTTGTACTTCCTTTTCCAAATGATGTGTTTTGATAATTTGTGATGAGTGTATTCATCCAGTAATCATCAGAAACAGTAAGGTTTAAAAATCCTTTAATGATATTATAAGAACTAAAGAGTTGTGAATAATTTTCAGAAAGATGTTTCCCCAATTCGTTTCCAAGTGCATCAGGACTTTTTGATAGTGGCTTTAAAAGTGAAAATAAAACAATGGTATAGTCACCTTCAAATTCAGGTTTGGTTTTATTAATCTGAAAATCTTTTTCTGTAAATGTTTTGCCGTATAATTTTTCCAGACTACTAATTGCTGCCTGTTGTATCTGTTGCTGAATTGCCATACTTTCTTATTGAGCGGCAAAAATAAATGAATTGTACCATGCAACAGACTATTCAAATACATCAAATACTAATAAGCATGGATGAATGATTTATTCTTACTTTTTTATACAAAAAGCCCCCCGATCAATCGGGGGGCTTTCTATGAAAGAGTTTACATTAACCGTTCACTCTTATCTGCACATCGCCATTTCTGCCACCTCTGTTCATTTCACTCATTGGCTTAATATCATAATCTTTAGGTATTAAAAATGTTTTGTCATCCACTTTTGCGTTTATATCAACTTTAGTAACCAGGTAATTTACTTTGGTGCCGTTCTGTCGAATTAACTCAAACTCCATAGGAAATCCTTTGAGTTTATTTAACCCCGGTACATTTGCCATTCGCATCATATCTCTTATTTTAAAGCCTTCGCCCAGAATAAATTCCGGACTATACCAAACAATTTGTTGTATATCTTCATTTTTTCTGTCTTTATAACGTATGATGGCCTTATAGCAAACCATCCCTGCAATTTTTTTGTTTTCACTTAAATATTCAATAAAGACTTCTGGGTTAAATTGTTGCGGACGTTGTTGCTTTCCTGAATCTGGTCCACTCATCATTCGTTTCATATCATCTTCGGTAGTATAAAATCCCATTTTCCTACCCATAGCTTCAAATAGGGTAGTAGTGGTTTTTGTTTTACTGTCTACAATTACCTGGTTGGTACCCATTCCCAAATCACTTTCTATTTTGGTCATCCCGTTTTTGAAAAACAATTTTGATTTAATTTCTCCATCACCCATTCTAATCATCATACGGCCTTCACCTTCAGCATTTACAGATGGTCCGGCACCACCAGCATCGTTGGGATTAGTTGTTTCAATCTTCATCTGAATGATTGCTTCATTTACTACTTGCTGGGCTTGTAAAACTCCGGTTAGTAATACAAGAAGGAGAGTTGTAAAAATCAATTTCATGATCGGGAATTATTAATCAACAAATTTACGATGCTGACAGTCTTATTCTTTTTCCGTTTGTGTAATTGGGCAAAGCTTAACATATAAAAAAAAGGCCGATAGAAATCGGCCCTTAAATCTAAATCAACTTTATATGAGAAATTCTTAGTTTAAATTTTGAAAAAGTTCATCCATTCTTACATCGGCTTCAATGATTGAAACTGGTATTTTGTTTAAACGAGTTTCATTTAACATCATCATGTCCATTTCACGGTCACTGTTTATACCGATGGATGGTGTAAAATTTTTCAGACTGCTTAACTGCATCATAAAATCCATTTCATCATCCGCATTTTCTTTTTCGGTTTTTAAAGATTTGTTGAACTGAACAGCTAATGCATTAAGCTCAGCCTCATTCATAAAAGACTGATCTATCTGGTTATCGGCATTTTGTACTTCAGAAATTAATGATTTGCTGTATTGTACTGATGCTACGCTCTTTAAAAACAGATCGTTTAATTCTTCGTCAGCAGTTTGCGCTCCTGCAAATATTCTTTTTGAAAATCCAGCAGCCATTTTGCGGTTCATCTGTTCAGCTTTTATAAAGGCCTCATCCATTTTATGGTCTGCATGCATCATTGCCTGAACATTTATATGTTTAAAAGAATAGGCTTTTAAACTGTTGAGCCATGACTGAATATCCATGTTATTGATTCTGATATCAGCTGTAAAAGCATTTCTGTTAATAATCACTACATTTTGCACTCCCTGTACATAAGTTACTGTGCAGCAACTATCAGCAGTTAATTGTGTATTAGTTGTAGTGTTTTTTTCTTCTACCATTCTGGTTGTGTCGTCTTGTGTAAAGGACATAATTGTTAAAGCTGAAAAAGCAATAAATGTTGAAGCAATCATGCTTACCAGTTTACTAACTATATGGTTTCTTTTCTGTTTAAGTGTTCCTTTGGTTGAGGAATTCACTGTTTTTAATGATGTTTTCATCTTCTAAATGATGTTAAGGTTTTTGTTTGTTTGCCCTTTCGGGATTTTTATTCGTTCAATTGTATAACAAAGATATGGATGAAAGCCAGTACTTTGCAATACATAGTATCTTGTTTGGTCATATAATCTGATGAGCGGTCAATTTTCAATTTGACTGGTCATTCAGAAAGTTCAATTTTTTAAAAGAACCGTTTTTGTTGGTACCTTCTTTAAAAGGCAGTTTAGCAGGAATGGTCTCTAAGTAAACTGTAAAGGCGGTGTTTATTAATAACCGGAGCTTTGGGGGTACCTTTTCTTTTGACGTTGCAAAGCTACAAAAAGGTAAAATAGGAACCAACTATATTTTCAATAAATTTTGAAAATTATAAACTTACTGATAGATCGGTGCTAATATTTGGCTTTCTTTTTCAAAGAACTTATAGAAAATGAGACGTAAATCTGTGGTTTATGTTACATCTGCATGGTAAAGATGGTATCAAATTAAAGTGGAGCGGAGTTAATAAAGGATAGGTGGTGCAAATAAAGTGTTAAGCAAAACCAAGTGATGATCAACTGAACATATTCAGGATAAGAGGTAGTTTTTAAGGTTGATTAGAGTTACAGGTTATGGGTGCAGGATAAGTGGAAAGGCTTTTTAATTTTTTAAATTTGTTTTGAGAATTTTAGAACTAAGCCAACTTTCTTTTACCGGTATAAGCCAGTTTGTTTCCAGTTCCTTTTTTGTTTGAACCAGGTTATTAAAGTAAAGCGTTTCTACATTGATAAACTGATTCTCAAATGCATATTGTAACTGGTTGAGGGGTAGTAATTGGATTTTTTCTTTTATTACAAAGGCCAGATTTTGCCTGTCAAATAAAGAAACTTTGTACAATTGTTCTATCTCTTTCATTAAATGAACACTACTGTCTGTACTGCACCCGCTTACACCGGTAGCATTTTCATCGGCCATTAACACAATGAATTGACCAAAAAATAAAGTTCCAAATCCTTTTACGGGGGTACCGTGGCTGTTCCATTTAGCTATAAAATCGTTTAACAGATCCTCAATCTGAATGGCTTCGCTTAAAAAAAATAAACGGCTGCTTTGGTAAATCCATAAGCGGGAATCAGGAGAAAAATCAGCAGGCAGCAAATGTTTATATTCAAGATTCATTGAACAAAGTTACAGGAAGATTCATCAAGCTTTATCAGATTTTCGTTTGTTGTCGAAGTGATTCTTTAAGGCTGAATAGATTGAAAAGCAGGATCCGATAATAAATGAAACAACAAACAATTTATACCAGGGAAGTATAGAGACGGCATTGGATCCGGAAATCGATTTTATAAATACAAACTGAAGGAATAAAATAAAAGCCAGCGCCAACCCGCATAAAACTGATACCACCAATGCTACAATTAAATAATGAAACAATGCATGAACAAGGGATTTGAATTTTACCGGTTCATTTTCTTTTATTAACTCAGCCGATTTCCAGGTTTTTGAACTTACCAAACCAATGATTACAGATACTAAAAGAAATAAAAGCAAACTCCTTGCATTCATCCAATCCAGTGAAAATTGATCTTCTAAAAGATTTGCAAGCAAACGGGTAATAAAAAAAATAAAAAAGAAAAAGAATGTCTTTTCCAGGAAATTCCGCCAGCTGAATGTTCGAAAGAGTTTTTTCATGGTTATTGAATACTATCTGCAATAAGTTCTGCTATATCCAACACTTTTACCTGGTCTTCTTTTTCAGCTACTTTCACACCATCAGTCATCATAGTATTACAAAAAGGGCAGGCAGACGCAATAATGGCAGCACCTGTGTCAATAGCTTCCCGGCTGCGTTCCCAGTTTACTCGTGTATCACCTTTTTCTTCTTCTTTAAACATTTGTGCCCCTCCCGCACCACAACATAAACCATTTGAACGGCAACGTTTCATTTCTACTAATTCAGCATCAAGGGCTTCCAGTACTTTTCTCGGTGCTTCATAAATTTGATTGGCCCTGCCTAAATAACAACTATCGTGGTAAGTGATTTTTTTGCCTTTAAAGGAACCTCCTTCTTTCAATTTTAACTTTCCTTCATCAATTAACTGTTGCAGTAATGTTGTGTGATGAATAACTTCATAAGAGCCTCCTAAAGCCGGATATTCATTTTTAAGCGTATTAAAACAATGAGGGCAGGCAGTTACAATTTTTTTAATTCCATAACCATTTAATACCTGAATATTATTATAAGCCATCATCTGAAATAGAAATTCGTTGCCTGAACGGCGTGCCGGATCACCTGTACACATTTCTTCTTTTCCTAAAATGGCAAACTGTATTCCCACTTTATCTAAAATCGAAGCAAATGCTTTGGTTATTTTTTGAGCTCTTTGATCATAACTACCGGCACATCCTACCCAAAACAATATTTCAACTGTTTCATTATTTGCGGCCACTTCGGCCATTGATTTTATTTGCATTGATCAGTAATTTATATAAACCTCTGCCAAAAATACTTCCAAAAAAGACTACAATTTCATTTATTACTAAAATACTGAAGACAATTGATACGATGCCTGAAATTAAAAAACTAATAGCCATCCGGTTCATCACATTATTATATGCAGGTATTCTTATACATAAAAGGAGCTGGCATCAGTCTCTTTTATACTAATAACAACCAAGATTTCTGGTTGGTTACTGTTGCTAAATTCATTGCTGCTGATTGCTATATTTGCTGAACATGCTTAAAAACTTTTTTAACAAGATTACAAATTGGGAGTTATGGCCATTTGCGGTCATTTATTTTCCCATCAGTATAGTATGGGTATGGTATATTATTAAAAGTAAATCGGTTTGGTTTTTTACCCCATCAAATCCTACTATAGCTTTTGGAGGATTTGAAGGAGAAGGAAAAAAAGAAATGTATGATCAATTGCCTCCTCAATTTGTACCACGTACAATTTATGTGATGCACGATCTCCCTTTTGAAGAAGTAAAAAGAAAAATTAACGACGCAGGCTTTCAATATCCTTTTATTGTTAAACCTGATGTGGGAATGAAGGGAATTTTGTTCAGAAAAATTGATACCGAAGAACAACTGCACAAATATCATGAACGTATTCCTGTTGAGTACATTGTACAGGATTTGATAGAATTGCCGGTTGAAGTGAGTGTTTTCTATTACAGACATCCGGCGCATCAAAAGGGAACTGTGAGTGGTTTTATACATAAAGAGTTGTTGCATGTAATTGGCGATGGTATTTCTACACTTAAAAAATTAATTGAAATCCATCCACGTGCAAAGCATCGTATAAATGAAATGCAACACAGGCATGGCCATCGGTTTGACAGAGTTATAGAAAAAGATCATGTATTTTATTTGTCTTATGCAGGCAACCATAACCGTGGTGCACATTTTACAAATCTGCATGCTGAGATCGATAATCAACTGCATGAAGTATTTGATGAGCTTTTTAATTACTCCGGAAAATTTTATTATGGCCGTTATGATATAAAAACAAGCAGTATTGAAGATTTAAAAGCTGGCAGAAACTTTATGATTCTTGAATATAATGGCTGTGGTGCCGAACCAAACCACATTTATGATTGTAATATGAAGTTGACAGATGCATATACTGAAATTCTGAAACACTGGAAAGCTTTATATCAAATCAGTAAATATAATCATCAGAATGGATACCCGTATTGGAGTTTCAGAAAAGGGTACCGGTTTTTAAAAGAGTCTCAACAGCATTTTAAATTGCTGCAGGAATATGATTAAATCATTCTTAAGTTATGACATCAGATAAAAAATTTCTTCTTATACGTAATTACAATTTATTTTCATACATATCTGATGAGGAATATGAAGAGCTCAACCTTGTTCATCATTTTATTGAAGCAGAAAAAGATCAATACATTTATTTTGATTCTCATTACCTCAATAAACTATATTTTCTGAAAGGAGGTGCAATTAAGATCGGGTATATTAATGAAGAGGGAAAAGAAATTATAAAGGAAATCATACAGGAAGGAGAAGTATTTGGGCAATTTTCTCTGGAACAAAATAATTTGAATGGTGAATTTGCAAAAGCTCATAAAGCAGAAGTTTCACTCTGTGCATTTAATATCAGTGATTTTGAAAAATTACTAAGAAAAAAGCCGGAACTTGCTTTTCATTTCAGCAAACAGGTAGGTCAAAAATTACGTAAATTAGAGAACCGGTTAATGAACTTGTTGAATAAAGATGTAAAAACAAGGCTCATTGGTTTTTTAATTATGTTGGCTAAAGAAGAAGGTGAAACAGAAGATCAGGATAAATACTGGATTCAGAATTTTCTTACCCATGAAGATATTGCCCAATTAATAGGTAGCAGCCGGCAAACAGTTACTACCCTGATTAATGAACTGGAACATCAACAGTTAATCAATGTTAATCGAAAGCTGATAGAAATCCCCTCTGTTAAAAAACTGCAAAAGAGTTTAGAAGTCGTTTAGCCGACATACAGAAGCTAGCATACACTCTACATTTGTTTTAAAAAAAGTAATAAAATACAAATGAAGCAGTTGGTCATATTTTTTTTGTTCATATTCTTTACTACTGTTGTATTTGCACAGGATCAGAAAAGGCTTAACCATTTCAATCTTGAAAATAATCTGGCAGTACAGGGTTTCGACGTGGTTTCTTATTTTACTGAAAATAGAGCTATAAAAGGGTCACCTGCAAATACAGTTTTATACCAAGGAATAAAATATCAATTTGCTACAGTAGCAAACAAAGAAGCGTTTAAAAAAAATCCTGCAAAATTTGAACCTCAATATGGAGGTTGGTGTGCCTATGCAATGGGGGCAAGTGCTGAAAAAGTAGAAATTGATCCCGGTACATTTAAAATTGCAGAAGGAAAGCTATACCTTTTTTACAATCGCCTTTTCAATAACACTTTAACCAAGTGGAATAAAGATGAAACCAATCTGAAATTAAAAGCAGATGCCAACTGGAAGAAAATATTTTAATCATTAAAAAGTTATGAGATGACAATAAAAACTATACTGATATGGGTATTACGGGTAATACCTGCTCTGATATTGTTACAAACTCTGTTCTTCAAATTTACTGCAAGTGAAGAGTCGGTTTATATTTTTTCTAAAATAGGAATGGAACCCTGGGGCAGAATTGGGACAGGTGTTTTTGAACTCATAGCTTCTGTTCTTTTATTGTGGCCTCGAACAACACATTTTGGAGCAATACTTGGGGTGGGTTTAATGAGTGGTGCACTCTTTTTTCACTTTACAAAGCTTGGTATAGATGTACAGGGTGATGGCGGGCTACTTTTTACCTATGCCTTGGTAGTTATGATCAGTTGCCTTCTTTTGATAATAATACATTGGAAACAAATTATAATATTAATTCCTTTAATAAGTAGAAACTAATTAAAAATGAAAAAAACAGTAATCGGCATTCTTATTTTGCAGCTTGTATTTGTACAGGCTTTTGCGCAAAAAAATAATCAACTATTTGATTTGTCAGCATCGGTTGGCAATGCTCAAGGAAGTGGTTCATTATCATATGTCTATAATTGGCAGTTGGGGAAAAATAAAAAATTTGAAATAGGAGCCGGGGCAAGATTCTCTTCTTTTTTTAGCAGTAACAAATACTTTGTTACAGCTCCTGCTAAAATTACCAGTGGTAGTACGGGACCTGCTGTGTTATTTAAAGAAAATATAAACAGCAATCTGGATTCTTTATTATTAGCATCTTCCAACAGTAACTCTTTAAATCTGTCAATTAACCTGGGTTATCACATCACAAAAAAAATAACTGCAGGATTTAATATTGATGCAATAGGCTTCACTTTTGGTAAAAATCAAAATGGAAAATATATAAATGGAAATACAGTTGTAAATACTTCAGCAAAACCAACCGGGTTTAATTTGTTGCTGATAAGTGATAACGATTTAGGAAGTTTAAACTCTGAATTTTATTTAAATTATAAATTCAATTCAAATTGGTCAGTAAAAACAGGTTATCAGTTTTTATTCTCAGAATATACAACAGCTGCAAAAGTGCAACAGTTTCCCTCGCCAAACGATCGTTTCAGATATAAGTCATCATCCTTTTTAATAGGTGTACGTTATCAACTAAAAAATAAACAATGAAAAAGTTAATTTTATTTTTAATCATTTCAGTGGGAGTAATTTCTTGTAAAAAAAACAATACAAATACTCAAACAATTAATGATCCTGTAAATCAAGACGCAGTAGTTTTAGCAAAAGGAAATTTTTCCGGCAATATGAGCTATAGTGTAAATGGAACTGCAGAAATAGTCAATAATGTTAATCAGAAACAGCTTGTTTTAAAAGGCTTTTCAAGTAACAGTGGTCCTGATCTCAAAGTTTATATTGCTACTTCACGTGAAGCAAGTACATTTATTAATCTCGGTTCTTTAAAATCAACAAACGGCCAGCAGGTTTATGATATAAGTGGAATGCCTGATTTTAATCAGTACAAATTTGTGCTTATTTGGTGTCAGCAGTTTAGTGTATTATTTGGTTCAGCGGAGTTAAAATAAATCATGTGAGTAAAATAATTTTTATATTTATTTCTTTCCTTATTACAACAAAGGTTCAAAGCACAAAATATTTAGCAATAGATGAAAGCAAATCTGTTCAATTTATTATTCAGAATTTTGGTTTTGATGTAAAAGGAACCTTCAATGGTTTAACCGGACTAATTGAGTTTGATGAAAATAATCTTCCAAATGCCAGTTTTCAGGCTTCGGTAAATACGGCTACAATCAACACAAATAACAATACCCGGGATAAACACTTAAAGGGGGCAGATTATTTTGATGTATTAAAATATCCAACAATTAAAATAAGTTCAACTAAAATTTCAAAATCTGTAACACCCGGTTACTACGTATTTTTTGGAACCCTTTCAATGAAAGGAAAAACTTCAGATATCGTATTTCCATTTAAATTTACAACTGAAAAGCAAGGAAATAGATTTACCGGGGATTTTAAAATAAAAAGAAAGGATTTTAATGTTGGTGGAAATAGTACAGTATCAAATGAGCTTATTGTGAAATTAAATGTATTAGCAAAAAAGAATTAATTTTAAACGCATGCTTATAAATCTGTTTTCAGCAATTGAGGATTCATTTAATCAACTTACAGAAGTCATTGATAAGTTAAGTGATGAAGCGTATTGTAAAAAGTTGAATACACTTTCGGGCGCATCAATCGGGCAACACACCAGGCATATTATTGAAATGTATGAGTGCTTAGTAAATGAATATGAATCGGGAGTTGTTTGCTATGATGATCGTAAGAGAGATGTTGAAATTGAAACTCAAAAAGAAATGGCTAAAAATAAAATTGCACAAATTATATCTGCTTTTAAACTTGAGAACAAAGAAATTAAATTAAGGATTTCTTATGGCATCAATAACGCAACTGATATTATTTTGCCAAGTAATTATTTTCGTGAACTGGTTTACAACCTTGAACATGCTGTACATCATAATGCTTTAATTAAAGCGGGATTAACTGAGTGCATTGAATTTGATATCCCGGAAAACTTCGGGCTTGCTTCATCTACAATTAAACATAGGGAGCAGCAATGTGCACAGTAACATATATACCGGTACAAAACGGATTTTATCTTACTTCAAACCGGGATGAAAAAGCTACACGGCTAAAATCAGATATTCCTAAATGGTATGATTTTGCATCAGGGAAAATATTGTTTCCCAAAGATGGAAATGCAGGAGGTACGTGGATGGCTCTGCATGAAAACAAAAATGCGATGGTTTTGCTAAACGGTGGTTTCCAGAACCATCAATACTCTCCTCCTTACCGAAAAAGCAGGGGATTAATTTATTTGGATATTTTTGATCACCCCAGGCCTATTGATGCTTTTGAAAAAATCAACTTAACTAAAATAGAGCCATTCACATTAATTATTCGTCAGCAACAACAATTATTTGAAGCTGTTTGGGATGGAAATGAAAAAGTCATAAAAGAATTAGATGCTAAGCAGTCGTTTATTTGGTCTTCTGTAACTTTATATCCTGAGCTGGTTATTAATAACAGAAGAAAGTGGTTTCAGAATTTTAATCATAATAACATTGAAATAAATAAACCGGCTATTCTGAATTTTCACCGTTTTGCAGGCGAAGGGGATAAAGCAAATGATGTTTTAATGAACCGCAATAATGAATTGTTCACAGTAAGTATTACAATGCTTTACAGGGATCAGGATATTTCAACTATGCATTATTTTGATATCCGGGAAAATGAAGATTTTTTAGAAATTACAGATCATTCAATTCCGTCAACGGTTATTCATGAATCGGTTTAAATTATTTTCTCATCATCCTATTTTTATTCGTTTGTTTCATTGGGAGTATTGGAGTTTTAATACAGTGTATGCTCTTATGTATCCTGTTTTTGCATGGTATTGTATAAAAGCTGGTTTTAGATATTTTTACCCTGCATCAAACCCTTCAATTGAAAACGGAGGATTTTTAATGGAAAAGAAGCAGGATATTTTCCCACTAATTCCGTCATCTTATTACCCGGCCTATTTTTTTGTAAAAGCCGGAACATCAATAATTTCAATTAAACAGGAAATTAAAAATCTTCACTTTACTTATCCATTAATTGCAAAACCGGTTATAGGCATGCAAGGCAAAGCAGTTAAAAAAATTACTTGTGAAGAAGAGCTTGCACATTATGCTGATGTTTGTACTGTTGATTTTTTAATTCAGCAATTTTCACCTTATAAGTCTGAAGTTGGAATTTTTTATTTCCGTTATCCAAATGCAGAAAATGGAACTGTTACGGGAATTGTTGCAAAAGAACCTATGTGTGTTATTGGTGATGGTAAATCTTCTTTATTAGAATTGATAATGCAGGAGCCAAGATATGTCTTGCAAGTTGAAGCTTTAAAACAAATGTATAATGAATGTATTCATCAGGTTCTTAAAGTGGATGAATTCAAAATATTAGCCCCATACGGTAATCATGCCAGGGGATCAAAGTTTTTAGATTGGACCCTTAAGGCTGATGAAACTTTTATAAAAAATATGGATGCATTTTGTAAACAAATT
>DAIOWB010000013.1:7147-22687 GCA_036758725.1 Lacibacter sp. | reverse complement strand
AATTTATAAGAACACTTGTAAGCGAAAAACAGTGAAAGATATAATAGATTAGTATTTTAGAGCTATGAATAGATTTTGACATTTCTGATTCAATTATTCTTTTTTATTTATAAGGGAAATCTTCTGATCGAAATACTTATTTAAAATAATTCTGAACGTATTTGGGGAGAATAGACTGTCAGATACTTGACTATAATCATGATCAGGAAAATAGATAGCTGAGAATATTTTCAATTTATAATCAAGTGGGAATTTATTCTGATCAAACATGCGGTATCCATGGTCTCCCTGAATGATGATAATTGCAGGTCGGTTATTCTTGTTCTTAATTTTTATAGCCAAATCAATAATAAACTTTCTGGTATATTCAAGTTGAGCCAGATAGGTAGCAGCTGAAGTATAACTGTTGAGATAGGTTTCATAGGTCCATTGAATTACATTCCCCTTTCTATCGTATTTATATGTATCATGAGGCAAGTGAAAATGCCCATAGAATAGTTTGGGGTTATTTTGTTTAGCTAATAAACAGGAATCAATTAATTGTACTATTCTGTTAGTATAGTCAACTTCTTTTTTGATTTTCAAATTCAAATCTCCAATAAATTTCCTTTTGAAGAGATTAGTATAGTTCCAGCTTAAATCTTCTTTAATTCTATTAAAGATAGTTTGCTTACGAATCATATCTTCAGCTGTATTCCAGTCTAGATAATTACGAACCTGAGAAGGTGCATTCTTCATGTCAAAAATCGAAGCATTTATAAATTTATAACCATTGTTTTGAAAAAATGGAATGAGTTTATTGTTAGTGAGGTTTTTATCAATTGCCCATATTTCTTTAAAAGTAAATTCAAAAGCTGCGTCAGAATGAAATTCATTTAATCCCATCAAAGAATAAATACTGGGAGTAGTATAAGGAAATTGACTTGTTGCATTTGCTGATACTTTAAAATCAAGCTTGGACAAACCACTATCTAAAGCGAAGTTGTTATAGTTAAATAAACTATTTAATGATTTGCTGCTTGGGTGTTCATCAAAAATGAAAAAATAAATATCAGGTAATGAATCAGTTGTTTTGTTTGGAAGCGTTAATTGTACATCGTTCTTTAATTCAATTGTATTTCTTTTCTTAAGTGCAATTGGGCCTTTAATCGCATATTGGGAAAATTCAATTAGCAAGAGTAATAGAAACATTACAGATAAAAACAAATGTATTTTTTTAAGTGATTTTTTACTTTTAAAAAGTTGAACATGAAGCAAAATGAGAAGTATGAAAACAACAGGGATAAAAACCGAGTATTTGAAAAAGAAATGCAAAAAGGGTACATCTTTAAATTCTTTCATCAATGGTCCTGTAAAAAAATAGATACATAAAAGGCAGGTTGTAAGAATGGAAGATTTATGCCAATCTTTTAATATGATTTTGTAAAAAAGTAAAAGAAGAACGGGAGTAATTAGCCAGCTAATAATTGATGTTATCAATTTGTTTAAATCTGTAAGTCCCCAAAAATCAAAGTAATTATGAACAATAAAAAATACAGGTACTAATAAGCTATGTATTGGAGAGGGCCATATATTTTTTAATAAGGACATAAATTAAATGGATTAATTTTATATAGGTATTAAATATAGATATTAAAATGGGGCATGGAAATACTGTACTTGAAAAATCATCAAAATAAAATTTGAATTACAAAATGTTTAATCTTTTATCGATCAGTTATTTTTGTTATTATTTCTTTTTTTCTGATTGTCTCGTTTTTTTCTGTTACGAGTATACTGCTATCCTTGTGTAAAACAAACCTGGCATTAAAATATTTATTAAGTACAATTCGAAAAGTGTTTATTGGAGAAAGTGAATCATATAACAAGTTATATTTCTGATCAGGGAAATAGATAGCATTCATATTTTGAAAAGAATATCCTTTTAATTCTCCGTCTATTGTTCTATATCCATGGTCTCCTTCAATGATGATAATTGTATTCTTTTTATTATGTAACTTAATATACGTTACAAGTTCTTTAATCACTTTACCTGCAAACAAAACCTGATTAAAGTAGGCACTGGCATCTTCTTCACTTCTTTTAACAATTGTTTGTTCTGCTGATTTTACATTACCTGCACTATCAAATGTATACGGGTCATGCGGAATCATAAAATGACCATATATAAATTTTGGCTTAGTAGTTTTGAAGCTTGAATTCTTTACAAGGGATATTGTAGTATCAAATAGCAATTTCTTCTGCTGGTTTCTTACATTAATGATATCCATTTGTTTTTCTTTTACAAACTCCACATTTATTTTAGAGTAATTCCAAAATACATCCCTATAAATACGACCGGGTAATGTTTTGAAATAGAAGTGATTTTTTCTTAGATAATTGAAATAAGATTCTCCAGGCCAATCAGCATTTGCAAAGGAAACGGGTTGATAACTGTATGTTTGATATCCTTCTTTTTTCAATATTGAAAAAAGAGAATTATTCAGCATTGATGCAGAACCCCAAAAATACACTTTAGGATCATTCATTACAGGGGCAATCCAATTAGGCAAGAAGTCCATATTGAATGTTGAACTAAGTGAATGTATTGTCCAGTTATAATTAGCTCTTGCATCTGCCGCAACATAAAAACCTTCATGTAATAGAAAAGAATCAAGTTGAAAGTTATTTTTCCCAATTTCTTTTAGTAAGCTTTTAGAAGACGCCAATGCATCAAAAACGAGAAAATAAATATCTGGTTTTATGGAATCGGGGATTTGGTTTACTGGGTTGTAGTCATTTTTAGCTCTGAATCTGAAATCAATTAAATTATGAACGCTTTGATCTAATCTGTAACGTTTAATACTGTTGGGAACTTCAGATAAAATTAAAATAGTAAATAATAAATTCAGAAATAAAAATAATTCTGAATAGCCAGACTTTCTTTTCTTTATGTAAAGCATGAAAAGAGCGAAGAGTAAAATAATTAAAGGTAATAGAAATGTAAATTTTGTTAAATATACAGGAGCATTTAACTGTTTTAAACTGTCATGAAGAAAACCAAAAACCAGGCTAAAAAGGGATATTGCAAAAGTAATAACTATCGCTTTTGATTTATTTTTATACATTAAAAAAGTTAAGGCAAGTACTATCACTATACTTAACAAAATCACCAGTAAATTAAGCGTTATAAATTTAAATGATAAAAAACCAAATAATTCATTGTAACCACTGTACATAAAAAAAACAGGTAATAGAACCAGGAACAGTGGTATAGTTCTGAAAATTGTTTTGAGTTTATGGTAAAGCACTTTCAATCTTTTTATTTTTCGCCTGGTAAAGTATATGGTATGAAAATACTGCTATCTTGCAATAAAGGAAGATTTGCTGAAAAATATTTATTCAATATTACTCTGAAACTGTTAACAGGACTAATAGAGGGATAAAGGGTTTTATGATCTTTACCAGGTAAATAAATGGCATTCAAATTTTCAAATATCATATAGCCTTTTTTACCATAAATATTCCGATATCCATGATCGCCCTCAATCAGAATTACTGTGTTTTTTTTATTATTACGTTTTATATATGTTACAAGTTGTTCAATTAATTTGTTAGAATATTTAACTTGATCAATAAAAGCTGACACTTGTTTTTCTTCTGAAAGTTGTATAGTTAAACTGGTTTCTTTTCTTTTTCCTGAGCTATCAAAAATAAAAGGGTCATGAGGTATCAGAAAATGTGCAAAAACAAACTGTGGCAGAACTTTATTTGTATCACAACTGTTTTTTACCAAATGAATCAAATGATTAATGTCCTCTTCTGCCTTTATATTTCTTTTTTCATATTTTGAATTATAGAAGTTATTTATAAAATTAAATTTTAGACTTGAAAAGTGCCAACCAAGATCTCTGTAGATGCGCCCGGGTAATGTTTTATAGAAATAATTCATATAAAGCATGTCTTTAAAAAATAATGAGCCATCCCAGTCTTTATTGACAAACGAAATTGGTTGATACTGAAAAATTTGGTAACCTTCCTTTGTTAGAAAATTAGTTAATGAATTATTCAGAAGTGAAGAAGAAGCTTTAAAATACATTTTTATTTCATCTTGTGAAATATCAATTGATGGTGCGTAATCCATGTTTAATGTACTGCTTAATGATAATACAGTTAAATTGTAATTGCTTTTTGAATTTTCACTGATGTAAAAGTTTTGATTTCTTAAAAAAGTATCAAGAGCATAATTATTAAAGCCCCAGTGCTCATTCATCGCTTTTGTTGATGGCATGCCATCAAAAACAAGAAAATAAATATCGGGCTTAAGTGAATCAATGAATGATGTAGTTGGCGTATAATTTTTATATGCAGTAAAACGGTTGACTATCAGGTTTGCTCCTTTTTTTTGCTGAACATACTTTTGTATGCCAGACCCAAGCTCAATTAGGATAAAAATAAAAAAAAGAGTATTTAAAAATAAATAGGTTTTTTTATATGGTATGGAAGTTTTACGAAGGATAAATAGAAAAAATAAAAAAATGATCATTAATAGCAGAAGAATGAATTTATAACTACTAAAAAACTCGTGGCCAAGGAATTTAATTATTGTATCATGTATACTTCCAAAAAATAAGAAAACCAATAAAAGCCAAAAAGTAAGCAAAGAACTTTTTTGTTTGTTCTTTAGTAAAATAGTTGAAAATAAAAACAAAACGAGGGTTCCAGCGAATGTTATAATTAAATTTAACAGGACAAATGATAACGGAAAGAATCCAAAAAACTCAATGTACCCGTGGAAAATAAAAAACAAGGGTATCAAAAACAAAAAAAGAGAATAAGATTGAAATTTTTCTTTTAGTTTAACCATTAATTTTTAAAACCTTAGTGTGATGCAATTTAAGAATTTCGGACTACTTCTGGATTTTACTGAATGAGTTCCTTAATCTTAATTATATTACTATTATTGATGAGAGCTTGATAAAAAATCTATTAATTTTACAACCAAACATGGAAAAAACAGTATATGTAGGCATGAGCGCCGATTTGGTTCATCCAGGTCATTTAAATGTATTGGAAACTGCCAGGCGTTTGGGAACAGTTATTGTAGGGTTATTAACAGACAAAGCTATTGCCAGTTATAAGCGAGTACCTTATCTTGAATATGAACAAAGAAAAATTATTATTGAAAATATAAAAGGCGTTCATGAGGTGATAAAGCAGGAGTCACTTGATTATGAAGAGAATCTTCGGAAAATTAAGCCTCATTATGTTGTTCATGGTGATGATTGGAAAAACGGGGTGCAACAAAGTGTAAGACAAAAAGTGATTGAAGTTTTAAATGAATGGGGGGGTGAACTAGTGGAAGTAAAATATACTGAAGGGATCAGTTCTAGTTCAATTCAAAATGCAATTAAAGAAATTGGTACCACCCCACAGGTCAGGTTAAAGAGATTAAAACGGATTTTAGCGTCAAAGCCTGCAATGCGAGTACTGGAAGCACATAACGGCTTAAGTGGACTTATTGTTGAAAAAACTGTAATTCAAGACTCAACCGGAAAAAACCAAGAATTTGATGCTATTTGGATAAGTAGTTTAACAGATTCATTAGCTAAAGGGAAACCAGATATAGAAGCCGTTGATTTTACATCCAGACTTCAAACTTTACATGACATTTTAGAAACAACAACAAAACCAATAATATTTGATGGTGACAGTGGAGGGAAAAATGAGCAATTTTCATTTACAGTTCGTTCTCTTGAACGTTTGGGGGTTTCAGCAATAATAATAGAAGATAAAACTGGTGAGAAGCAAAATTCTTTGTTAGATAAAACATCTCAAAAACAAGAAACTATTGAAGATTTCTGTGAAAAAATAAAAATCGGGAAAAGAAGTCTTGTTACAAATGATTTTATGATTATAGCTCGCATTGAAAGTCTGATTTTAGGAAATGGAATGCAAGATGCTTTAATCCGTGCTGATAAATATATTGAAGCAGGAGTTGATGGTATTATGATTCATAGTAAATCAAAAGAAGCAGATGAAGTTTTAGCTTTTGCAATGGAATACAAAAAATTTCAAACAAAAGTGCCTTTAGTGATGGTACCATCAACCTATAACCAGATACGTTTTTCAGATTTGGAAAAAGCCGGAGCTAATATTGTAATTTATGCTAATCATCAAATCAGAAGTGCATACCCTGCTATGAAGAATACTGCTGAAAAAATACTGTATAATGAAAGATCTGCAGAAGTAGATGAACAAATCATGACAATCAAAGAAGCATTGCATTTAATTACTCCGGTTTATGATCACTCCTGAAAAATTCTATGATGAATTGCAAAAAAGGGGAATTCAATTTTATACCGGAGTTCCTGATTCTTTAATGAAATCTTTCTTATTGTATGTAGAACAAAATGCAGAAACATCAAATCATATTATAGCTGCAAACGAGGGATTGGCAATTGCTCTGGCTGTTGGTTATCACTTAAGAACAGGGCAACTACCTTTAGTTTATATGCAAAATTCTGGCTTGGGAAATGCTGTAAATCCATTAATGTCTATTGCTGATAAAGATGTATATGCTATACCTATGCTTTTATTAATTGGCTGGAGGGGAATGCCAGGAACTGAAGATGAGCCACAGCATATTAAAATGGGGAGAATAACAAAAGAGTTATTGGAGACAATGGAAATTCCTGTATTTCAAATTACAGAAAATGAAAATTTACTTGAAGAAAAATTAAATAGTGCTATAGAAAAAGCCTTATCATTACAACAACCCGTTGCATTGTTAGCACATCCCGGTTGTTTTTCTGATTATAAAAGTACAGTTCCACAACCAGATTATGAGTTAAGCAGGGAACAGGTGTTAGAAAAGTTCATCCTAAACTGCATGGGTGATGAAATGGTTGTTTGCACAACAGGTAAAACCGGGAGGGAATTTTTTGAATTGAACAGTCAATATGGTGAAAAAATTAAATCCAGTTTCTTAAGTGTAGGAGGTATGGGATTGGCAAATCATATTGCATTAGGTTTGGCAAATGATAAGAAAAAAATTATCATGTTTGATGGTGATGGAGCAGTGTTAATGCATATGGGATCTTTAGCGCAAATAGGCATACAGCAAACCGGATCACCTTTTTTACATATTGTTTTGAATAACGGAAGCCATGAATCAGTTGGTGCACAACCCACACTTGCATTTGTTGTAAACCTCTGTAAAATTGCTTCAGCATGTGGATATAAAAAAACAAAAACAATAACAACTGAAAACGAACTAAACGATTGGTTAATGCAGGAATTTAATGCGGAGGAAAATCAATTTATTGAAATCAGGATTAATAATAACAGTCGTGCAAATCTTTCAAGGCCTGCAGGTAAGCCACAAGATTGGAAAAAGGAGCTGATGGAAACATTACAAAAAAAATAGAATCATGTCATTGGTTATTTTCAAGAGTGGTTCTTTTCAACAGATTCATAAGTTTATTCCTGATGAAAATCATGCTGTGTTTTGTATTCATGGCAATCATTTTAAACAGCAGATTTTTTTTGCTGAACTGCAACAACAACTTTCTGCATACACTGTTAATTTTTGTATTAAGGAAAGCGGAGACCTTACAAGTAATGAAATTAAAGAGGCTTCAAGAAAATTTCAACAATCAAACCATTCAGTGATATTAGCAATTGGAGGAGGTGCTGTATTAGACCTCGCAAAGGGAATTATTTATGAATCAGCACTATTGCAAAAGAGAAAAAAACCTTTCTTTATTGCTATTCCAACTACAGCCGGTTCTGGTAGCGAAGCAACTATGTTTGCGGTATACTATGAGAATAAACAAAAAAAATCTATCGATCATCTCTCGTTATTGCCTGATGTTTGCATGTTAGATGCAGAACTTACTTTGTCATTAACAAAGAGGCAAACAGCCATTTCAGGTATGGATGCCTTGACTCAGGCAATAGAATCTATCTGGAATATTCACGCAACTAAAGAATCAAAGCAATATGCATCGGAAGCAATTAAACTGCTCATACATACGTTGCCATTATCAATACGAAATGGGAAAAAACTGCTTTTTCGGGAAAACCTGTTGCATGCTGCACACTTATCTGGTAAGGCAATTAATATTACACGTACTACAGGCCCCCATGCTATGTCATATTATCTTACGGCAAATTATCAAATACCCCATGGACACTCAGTAGCACTATTCTTAGTGGTTTTTTTTGCATACAACAGTAAAGTAACAACTGCTACTTGTTCTCATCCTGAAGGACTTTTGCCGGTGTTACAATCTTTAAACGATATATATACACTGTTAGATGTAAATAATGCAGAAGAAGCAATTTCCCGTTTACAATTCTTTATGAAACAAGTTGGACTTGAAACGAAACTGAACCAACTTGGAATCAACAAAATGTTGGTTTTGGATGCATTAACGGGAGCAGTAAACCAACAACGATTTTGTAATAATCCGGTAACTTACAACCAGGAAGAATTAAAAAAACTTTGTAATATCTATCTTTAAATAATATGGGTTTTATTTCAGAATATAAACAAAGCCAAATATTAGTCAATGAAAAATTCGACGTAATATTTTTTTCTGAAGGTAGAAATTATCATATTTATTTTGAACCATTATTTCAGGAATTACTTCTAAAATCTAATCTTAAAATCTGCTATATCACATCTGATATACTTGATCCTGTTTTAAATCAAAAAAGTGAAAAATTGAAAGTATTTTATGTTAAGTGGATGCTTGGTTATGTGTTTTCAAAATTGAAAGCAGATGTGATGATTATGACCATGCCAGATCTGAATAATTACCTCTATAAACGATCTGTTTATGTAAAAAAATATATTTATTTATTTCATGCAGCTGTTAGTACACATCAGCAATATAAAGCAGATGCATTTTTTAACTATGATGCAATTTTTTGTACCGGGAACTACCAGAAAAATGAAATTAAGGCTACTGAAACATTATATAAATTACCATCCAAAGATTTAATAGATTATGGATATCCTCTGTTTGATTTACTGAAAAGGGAAAACAATTATAATACAAATGCTTCAGGAGTGAAAAGGGTTTTAATTGCTCCAACCTGGTACAACCAATGTATTTTAAACACTTGTATTAATGAAATAGTGGAGGAATTGAGTAGTACCGGTTACGAGCTTGTAATTCGTTCACATCCGGAATATATTAAAAGGAATAAAAAGTCATACAAGAAACTTAAGGAAAAAATGGAAGATAGTAATCATATTTATTTTGATGAAGAACCAAATGTGATTAATAGTTTATTAAAAACAGATTTTTTAATTACAGATAGATCTGGCATTGCATTTGAATTTGCTTTTGGTATGAAAAAGCCTGTATTATTTATAGATACTCCACTTAAGCAGACCAATACTTTAATGAATAAAATACAAATTGAACCTTTGGAAAACAGAATCCGGAATTCAATTGGTATTTGTCTCCAGTTAAGTGAAATTGGGAAAATAAAAGAGGTATTAATTCAATTGGAAGATGAGCTTCCAAAATTTTCGAATCAAATAAATGATATGGAAGATGATATATTCTTTCCTTCTTCAAAAAATATTCAGAACGGATTTAATTATATTCTTTTTTGCTGTAAAAAAAGTGATTAAGATTCATTTTCATTTTTTTCTTCTTCTTCTTTTTTTTCTAGTTTTTTCCTATAGATAATAGTTTTTAACCAGTTCCAGGCGCTCTTAAAATAAAACAGCACTCCCAAAACAGCAGCTATAATAACCTGTATTAAATAGCTTCCACTTCCGGGATCAAGATATAATAAGTACATCATAAGTAACGTAGATTGGTTTTTGGTGTTAATGTGAGCAATGTTTCATAAATCAGCTGAATGGTATTTTCAATATCACTTTTATGCAGCATTTCAACTGTTGTATGCATATATCGTAACGGAATACTGATTAATACAGATGGGCAACCGTCATTCGCATATGCAAAAGAATCAGTATCAGTGCCTGTACTTCTGCTCAATGATCTCCATTGTACTGCAATTTTTTTCTTCTCTGCAATATCAGTAACTAAATCAAGCAATTTATTATGAATAGCCGGGCCGGTAGCAAGTGATGGTCCTTTGCCACATGCAATATCACCTTCAATCATTTTACTGATCATGGGTGTGGTAGTATCATGTGTAACATCGGTAACAATGGCGATATCTGGTTTAATTCTGCGTGCAATCATTTCTGCACCACGTAATCCAATTTCTTCCTGCACGGCATTTACAATATATAACCCAAAAGGAAGCTTCTTTTTATTTTCTTTTAGCAAGCGTGCAACTTCGGCAATCATAAAACCACCAATTCGGTTATCAAAGGCTCTTGCTATAAAATAGTCATGTGAAAGCTCATCAAAACCTTCTTCATAAGTAACAACGCAACCCACTTTTACTCCCAGTGCTTCCACTTCTTTTTTGCTGCGGGCACCACAATCTAGCCACAGGTTATCAACTTTTGGTTGTGGTTCTTTCGCTTCAGGATTACTAAGACGAGTATGAATAGCTGGCCATCCAAACACTGCTTTTACAATTCCTTTCTTGCCATGAATTAATACCCTTTTTGCCGGAGCAATCTGGTGATCTACACCACCATTACGTTTCAGGTAAATTAAACCATCAGGAGTAATGTAATTGATAAACCAGCTTATTTCATCTGCATGTGCTTCAATTACTACTTTAAATGGATGTTCAGGATTTACTACCCCAACTACAGTGCCATACGGATCAGAAAAATGTGTGTCAATAAATGGTTTTAAATATTCTAACCACACCCGTTGTCCGCTGGTTTCAAAACCAACAGGTGAATGTGTATTATGATAGTTCTTTAAAAAGTCGAGTGATGCGGTTGTTAATATAGATTTCTTCTTTGCTGTTTTAATTGCTTTTGACATCGTTCATGGTTTTAGCAAATGTAATTAAATCAGGAGGAATAAACTCAACAGGCAAGAAAGGATCAGCACCCCATCTACCCACCCCAGGTAAAAAAGATCATTGTCTTGTTTTTTTGACAATTTCAGCAGATAAATTAATACAACACCTGGAATAATTTGTAACAAGTGCATCATTGTATGAAAACGGTAGGCTAAAAAAACAACAGTAAAAAAGTAAATGACCGTATTTACCAGGAAGAAAACAGCAAACTGTTTTTCGTTCATAAAATTGGCAGGTGTATGCACCCCTGATTCAAAATCCCTGAGTTTATCTCTGTAATCAAATATCATAGTGGCCAGAGCTACCAGAAACAACCGGCTTACAAAAAGAAAAATTTCATTTATTTCCGGCTTTACATGAAAAAAGGCAAGGGGCAGAACAACAGTTGCGAAGGACCATACAAAACCAATAAAATAACTTTTTATAAAAGTAAGATAAGATGGAAGCTGAATAGGTTTTTTTAAGAGAAGTGGTGCTGTATAAGTTGCATTAATAAAAACAGAAAGTATAATGAGCGGAGTTATTTCTTTTATTTTCCACCAAAACCAAAGTGTAGCAAACAAGGTTAAAAGGTTAAAAACAACTGTGAATAATTTTGTTTGATGAAACCATAATAACTGATCTGTTGAAGTGCTTTTTCTTGCTGCAAATGTAAAGTGTACATTATAGCTTAACAGGGTAGCAAAAAAAACAAATGCAATGAGTGTGAGTGGGTAATCAAATAAAAAATAAAACAATTTGGTTTGTACACAAAGGGCAGCAGCACAAATTGCAATAAGTATGTGATGAAAAAAGAAAAACCGGATGAAGAGTTTCATCAGCTTTTAATTAAAGCGGAAAAGCAACCGGACCTGTTTTGAGTGTATCGCTTTTATTGCCAGCTTTGTCTTTCACAACAAAACGAAAATAAGAAGTGTCTTTTCTTGGCGGACAGGCCGGGCCACCTAACAAAGCATAACCTTCAACATTAAGTGTTGCAAAACGAACACGGAAAGTAACTTTTTGATTTCTGGTATTAGGAAAGTCAGGGATTTTATAATCCAGGTTTGATAAAATAGAATTATCCGGGCATGGAATTTTTGCAGCATCCACTTTTTGTATAAAAATACTGTCTTCAACATCACCTTCCTTGTCCGTTACTTCAAATTCAATTTCTACTGCCGATCCTGTACCAGAAACAGTTGTAAGGGTGCCCACATTCAGTACTTTTAATTTAAGTTGGGGCTTGGTTTGATATTTATCTTTTTTGCAACCAGCAACTGATAAGGTAATTAAGAAAAGAAATAATAGTTTTGCTTTCATTCAAAAGGTTTCTGATTTCAAATTTAAGTATTAATACCTCATTAAAAAGTTGATTCCTTCATTTGTTAACAATCTTTTTCAGTTAAGAGCTCAGGATTTTACTGTTGCGGCTCATGATGCTTTCCGTTTTCAGTATGAGGAAAATAAAGTTTATCAGGCTTTTTGCAAGGCCTTGAAAATTGAGATGGATCAAATACCCGGCAATCAGCAAATTCCTTTTTTACCCATTGATTTTTTTAAAAAGAGGGAAGTTATCAGTACAACATTTATTCCTGAAGCCGTATTTGAAAGCAGTGGAACATCACAAACTATTCAAAGTAAACATTTTATTAAAAGCCTTGCTTTATATGAAGAGTCATTTTTTAATGGTTTTCAACAGCAATATGGGCTTCCTGAGGATTATTGCATTCTGGGTTTGCTTCCCTCTTATCTTGAAAGGTCAAACTCTTCATTAGTTTATATGGTTAAGCGTTTGATGGATAAAAGCCAGCATCCCAATAATGGATTTTACCTGCATGATTTCGAAAAGCTTTACAATACTTTGAAATTACTGGAGACTAATGGACAACCAACCCTTTTGTTTGGGGTAACATTTGCTTTGCTTGATTTTGCAGAAAAATATCAAATGCAGTGTTACACTACAACTATTATTGAAACCGGTGGCATGAAAGGCAAAAGAGAAGAACTTACAAGAGAAGAAGTGCATTTACAGCTAAAAAAAAGGTTAGGTTTAAAATCAGTTCAATCAGAATATGGTATGACGGAGTTACTTAGCCAGGCTTATTCAAAAGGAGATGGGCTTTTTTATTGTCCGCCCTGGATGAAAGTATTGGTAAGAGATGAAGATGATCCGTTGCACATCAGCACAACAGGTAAAGGAGCCATTAATATCATTGATCTGGCCAATATTTATTCCTGCTGTTTTATTGCAACCGATGATATAGGAGAAGTTTTTGCTGATGGCAGCTTTAAAATCCTGGGCCGTATGGATAACAGCGACATTAGAGGTTGCAGCTTATTAGCCCTGTAAATATCTGGTTTACAGTTAAATTTTTATTCATTTAAAGAAGTAATTGATTATTTGAAATTTCGTAATTAAATGAAATTATAAGGAATCATCAATTTCAGCAATAACACAATAAAAAAATCGTTAGAGTATAGTTAAGTCCTGTTTCAGAAATGAACAGCAAATCCAAAGCTATAGCACCTTTGAGAGTTAAGTAAAATTACGGAGTTGGTACGGAAAAGATCGTGAAATAGCTTGCTTGTAATAGAATTTACCATTAGTTTTTCAAGAAAAAAATGGAAACGCTTTTGCAAATTGAAATGAAGTTTTAATTTTCTGATATCCTTTTTGAAACCATAATCCATATCCATGAACCCACTTCACCACTTGTTCAAATCGAGTGATAAGAACACCACCCGAAATATTGCAGTAAATGCAATAGTCATCATTACTCTTTTTTTAGGTATCGGGTTAAACTTTGTCATAGAGTCAAAAGTGTTTAACTCTGTAAAACATCACACAGAGAAAACTGATTTTGTAATACAACATGAAAAATATAAACGGGTAATAGATAAAACCAATTTTGAATTAGCACAACTGGATAACCAGTTCAGTAATTATCTTTTATCTGGTGATTCGCAAAAGCTCAGAACCTTTCAACTCCAACTCAGTGAAGTAGAGAAAAACATTCAATCAGTAAAAAACGGAGCTGCTCAATTTGTACCGAAATATCTTGTAAATATTTTTGTACACAAAGCAAATAACCGCATCTGGTATAAAAATCAGATTCTTGAAAACTATCAAACCAACGGGCAGTCAGTAGCAATGAATATGTTGAATAGCGATGAAAGCAAACATATTTACAACGAATATTCTCAAGGCAATTTAGAAATCATAAATGCACTTAATTCAAAAATTGAAAATTTGAATCAGGCTATTATTGCTGAAAAAGCAAGTATTCTTAGTCTCGATGGAAAGTGGAATATCATTAGTTTGGTTTTTATGTTGCTGATAGCTTTATTGGTAGTATATAAAATGACGGAAACAAACAGGTTAAATGATCGCCTTGTTTATTCCGTTCAAAAAGAAAAGCATGCTCAGCTTGTTAAAGATCAGTTCATGAGTAATATGACGCATGAATTAAGAACGCCGTTAAATTCAATTCTTGGTTATACAAACCTGTTATCAAAACGTACGCATACTACTGAAATTCAAAACTGGATTCAGGCAATTAATGCATCAGGTAATATGTTGATGGAAGTTGTAAATGATGTGTTGGATTATTCAAAACTGGAATCGGGTTACATTCAGTTTTCTAATGAACCATTTAATCTTGATACCGTTTTGTTGAATCTGAAAAACATCATGGCGAACCGTGCCGATTCAAAAAAACTTTCATTTTCTGTATTAAAAGACAATTCATTGCCAGTAAATTTTATGGGTGATGAAAAGAAGTTGATGCAGATTCTCATAAACTTAACGGGTAATGCCATTAAGTTTACAGAAAAAGGGAGCATTAAAGTAGAAGTTATTTCTAAAAAGAACCTTGGTGGTAAACTATGGCTTGAGTTTTTGGTAAGTGATACTGGTATTGGAATTAGCGAAGATAATCTTCCTCACATTTTTGATCGCTTTTACCAGATTGAAACAGGGTTTACAAAAAAGTATGCAGGAACAGGATTGGGACTGCCTATTGTAAAACAATTAATTGACATGCAAGGTGGCAGTATAGTTGTAAAAAGTAAACCGGAGAATGGTACAACCATTTCATTTATGTTACCATATGATGTTCATGAAGGAGTTGTTGAAAAAGAATCTTCAATAAACCTAGCTCCGGTTAAATCAATGCATCAACCTAAACGTAAACGAATTTTGGTTGTTGATGATCATGAGCTCAACAGGGATTTGTTACGGTTCCTGTTAAAAGAATATGATTATACAGTTGAAACGGCAGCCAATGGTTTAGAAGCAATAGAAAAACTGAAACAGAAAAAATTTGATCTTGCGTTGATGGATATTCAAATGCCGGAATTAAACGGTATTGAAACAACAAAAAGAATAAGAACGCAACTTGAAATGAATTTACCCATTATTGCATTTACTGCTTTTAATCAACCCACAGAGAAAAAAGCATGTCTTGAAGCAGGAATGGATGCTTACCTGGCAAAACCGGTTAATGAAAACGAATTGTTACGATTATTGAACTTTTATTTAAGTGAAGATCATGAAGAAGTTAACAACTCAATAAGCGGCCTGGTTAATTATGATCAGAT
>DAIOWB010000013.1:0-7047 GCA_036758725.1 Lacibacter sp. | reverse complement strand
CGGGCTTTAATTTGTTTTGATGAACTTAAAAAAGCACTTCAACTCGTTATTACTGAATTGCAGCAATACATAGCAGCTTAAAGGCATATTCATTTACGCATTTATTACAACTGACCGGTTGTATATTGATTTGCTTTTTCAATAATTTCAATCTGCAAGGATAATTCTTACTCTTATCAACGGAAAGCTATTCCTTTGTATTTTCGTTTAAAGAATCTTGCTATATGAATAAAGTTGTTGCTCACGCTGATGAAGCTATCAAGGATATTCCTGATGGCGCTATACTCATGCTTGGAGGATTTGGATTATGCGGCATACCCGAAAATTGCATTAAAGCCCTTGTTAAAAAGGGAATTAAAAATCTTACCTGCATCTCCAACAATGCAGGAGTTGATGATTTTGGTATTGGGCTGATGCTGCAACAGAAACAGGTTAAAAAAATGATTTCATCGTATGTAGGTGAAAATGCAGAATTTGAAAGACAAATGTTAACCGGTGAACTGGAAGTAGAACTTATTCCTCAAGGAACTTTGGCTACACGTTGCATGGCATCTGGTTATGGTTTACCAGCTGTATATACTCCCGCAGGTGTGGGTACCGAAGTTGCAGAAGGCAAAGAAGTAAGAAATTTCAACGGGAAAGATTATTTGCTTGAATATGCGTTCGATGCCGATTTTGCTATTGTAAAAGCATGGAAGGGTGATACCATGGGGAATTTAATATTTAAAGAAACGGCCAGGAACTTTAATCCGTTGATGGCGATGGCCGGAAAAATTACCATTGCTGAAGTGGAAGAATTAGTTGAGCCCGGTGTTTTAGATGCCAATGAAATTCATACACCCGGTATTTATGTGCATCGCATATTTAAAGGAACCAATTATGAAAAACGAATTGAACAGAAAACAGTAAGAAAAGCCCCCTCCGCCCCCTAAAGGGGGAACCCGTAATCTCCAAAGTGTTAAGTATTATAAAAACAATCATGACAGAAATTAATTTTAATAACAAAAATAAAATTCCCCTTTAGGGGTTAGGGGCTTATGGCTTTAACAAAAGAACAAATTGCACAACGCATTGCCAGGGAATTAAAAGACGGTTTCTATGTAAACCTGGGTATTGGTATTCCAACATTAGTAGCCAATTATATTCCTGAAGGCATTCATGTTGAATTACAAAGCGAAAATGGTTTATTAGGTATGGGGCCTTTTCCTTTTGAAGGTGAAGAAGACCCTGATCTCATCAATGCAGGTAAACAAACCATTACAACTTTACCGGGCTCAGCTTTTTTTGATAGTGCCATGAGTTTTGGAATGATTCGTGCCGGAAAAGTTGACCTCACTGTACTAGGTGCTATGGAAGTTAGTGAAGAGGGAGATATTGCAAATTGGAAAATACCAGGCAAAATGGTGAAGGGTATGGGTGGCGCCATGGATCTTGTTGCCAGTGCAAAAAATATTATTGTTGCCATGATGCATACCAATCCGAAAGGCGAAAGTAAATTATTGCCGAAATGTGCTTTGCCTTTAACAGGAACAAAATGTGTGAAGAAGATTGTAACAGAAATTGCTGTGCTCGATGTAACTTCTGATGGTTTTAAATTAATTGAACGAGCACCGGGAGTTTCTGTTGAAGAAATTATTTCTAAAACTGCAGGAAAATTAATTGTGGAAGGTGAAATTCCGGAGATGGTATTTTAAACAGTTTATTAGCAAACTCTCAGATTTTTTGAAATATATAATAGCGCTTTTGAATATGTTTTATTATGTAGTCTGTTTCATAATATAACAATCGATTTTTTTTATTTATAAAATTCCATTATATGAAAATATTTAAGCTCTTTACTATTGTCTTTACACTTTTATTCTTTACTTCCTGCGTAAGCAGTAAGAAGTTTAAATTAGTACAATCAGATTATTCTGGCCTTGAAATCCGTTATAAAACACTTGAAACAAATTTCAATGATTGCAGCAACCAGAAGGCAAACCTTGAAAAGGATGTTGATCGCCTCAATGCAAGGATTTCTGATTTAACGAAGCAGGTTGATTATCTCAAAGAAAGCCATACACAGGCATTGTTGCAACTGGAGAACATGTCGGTTATTACCAAACAACAGTCAGAAAGTATAAAGAAATCATTGGAAAATATGGGTGCAAAAGACGCCTTTATCCAAACGCTGCAACAGCAAATGGCTTATAAAGATTCTCTAAATATGGTTTTGGTAATGAATCTGAAAGGAGCAATTGGAAATCTTGATGATAAAGACATTAATATTAAAGTAGATAAGGGAGTAGTGTATATTGATATTTCTGATAAACTGTTGTTCAAAAGCGGTAAGTACGAAGTTACTGATCAGGCAAAAGTGGTTTTAGGAAAAGTGGCAATGGTTTTGAAAAATCAGCCCGATATTGAATTTATGGTAGAAGGACACACTGATAATGTACCATACAGGGGAAATGCTTTTTTAAATGATAATTGGGACCTGAGTGTAAAGAGAGCAACTGCCATAGTACGTTTGTTACAAAAAGAATACGGAATGGACCCAACAAAAATGGCTGCTGCCGGCAGAAGTGAGTATTTACCGGTTGCCGATAATCAAACAACAGAAGGTAAAGCATTGAACCGCCGTACACGTATTGTTATCCTGCCGCAATTAGATCAGTTTTTTAAATTACTGGAACCAAAACAAAACTGATTAGAGTAAAAATTTGTCATGCTACTTTTGAAAACGAACCATGACTTAAGTTGAACAAACCCTTTATCTTAAATAGTAATACCTGGTTTCAATTGTTGGTTGTGAAACGCAGCAACAGCGGGGTATTTTTCTTTTGATGATATACCAACAGAGGAAAAAAATTAATTGTTGAAGGAGAAATTCCTGAAATGAATTTTTAAATCTATTTTTAAAAAAAGCAGGGCAGTCAAAAGCTGCCCTGCTTTTCATAATAAGTTCAACGCTTAGTTTGTTGTATATATTTTTACAGTACCATCTACTTCGTTACTCACAATTAACAAACTTTTTCCATTGGGGCTTTCGTTTGCAGAAACAAACAATACGCCTTCCGGACCTACACCAGTATTTAACCATTGAACAAAATTTGGCTTCTGCGGATTGGAAAGTTCAAATACAATAACTGCGTTGGCTCTTTCCAAACCAACAAACACCAGGTTTTTATTTCCTACACGGCCAATAGTAATTCCCTCAGCTTCACTTCCTTTATCATCACTTCTGCTGTTCGGATATTTTCCAAATTCAAATGCTTTTTTATCAATGATATCTTTACTATCGAATAATAACGCACCTGTTATTCCATGCCAGATACTAAAGGAGCGGCCTCCAAAAGAATACAACTCATCAAAATCACCATCGCCATCTGTATCACCAAGCGTTGTTGTAATATTTAATCGGCCAAGGTTCGCATTCATTTTTAAAGTAGATGCATTAGGAAATGCAATTGGATCCAGCACAACTGATGAGCTTCCAATTCTTCTTGTTTCATTAAAACCTGTGTATTCTCTTTGATCTCCTTCATTAGCTGTAAATACAAATGGAACATTATTGTTTGGCAACACTGCTATACCATCGGGCAAATACATTCCTTTTACAGGCCATGATTTAAAATCAATGACAGAGGTTAATGGAGAAGGTTCATCACTTGCATCAATTGTATTACCCGGCGCATTATAATCTTTAAACCCAAACGGTAAAATATCAGTAATGGTTTTTGAATTTAAATCTATCAATGCCATACCATTATTTTCCTGTAACGTAACCCATGCTTTTTTTGAATTTTCTGATACAGCAATATACTCAGGCTCTATATCCTGTGCAAAGCTTGCATTTTTGCCAAAGATGCGAAAGCCTTTTGCTTTTAATTGTGCAGCACGGCCTTCAAAACCACTAAAATCTAAGGTAGTAACACTGTAATTTTCGTTTACACTTATAATAGAAACAGTTCCTAACGGATCAATGGTATAAGCATCATTTGGTTCTCCTTCATTTGCAGTTAAAATAAAATTACCATCTGGGGAAAACGTAACCATATCTGGTAAGGCGCCTACTTCTACATTTGCAAGTACACTGTAGTTTGTGGTATTAAAAACTAATACACGGCCATTGTTTGTTTTTACATTTGCTTCAATGGCAGCAGCTACTTTTCCATTGCTTACAGAAACACTATTTACAAAACCGCCAAAAACTGCTGTATTGATGGGTGCTAAAGTAACGGGGCTGTTGATATTGGTAAGATCAAATACATCAATTCTATTATTGCCCACACTGTTGTTAACAACGAATAATTTTTTTGTAGCCGGATCATAAGCACTTATTTCTGCAGCACCTTGTCCGCCCACAGGAATGGTTTTAATTTCAGTAAAGGAAGTTGATTCCTGTTTTGCTGCAAAAGTTTTTGCTTCTGATTCTTTTGATTTTTTTGATGCTGCTAATTCAGCAGCTTCTTTATCAGCATTCAATTTGTTACACGCATTCAACAGTAACACACTGCTGATGAGTAAAAGAATTTTTCTCATAGTAAATAAGTTTTTTAAGAGCGGAAAGTTAATATGGTAATTTTACTGATTGCAAAGTTCTATGTTATCAAAATGTAAACTCTGAGATGATGCAATGAAACAAAAGGAAAGGCGGGGCAAATTTTCTTTTGTTTAGTTGTGAATTCTGACCTTAAACAATTTGTTCATAATGCATCCCAAACCCGGGAAAGTACCTGCTACTAAAAGTCACCAGACTTCGCAGCACTTGGTTTTCTAATACCTCACCTATGAACTTATGGGGATATTCGCCCGGCAGAAAAAGAAGAAGAGGGCAAATTAAAATACCCTCTTCTTTTTTCATGGTGTTTTTGAACTTTTAATTCAATATAGGTGTAAATTCTATCTTCTCCTTAGCAAGAGGTTTCATACAGAAAAACCAATCTTTGCAATAAACACCTTCTTCTTTTCCCTCCATTCTTTCTTTTGCAACACCACAGCTATTGGCGGGAGGTACAATCACATCTTCACCGGGCTTCCAGTCAGCAGGTAGTGCAACTGAAAATTTATCGGCAGTTTGCAAACCAATGATTACCCGTTTCAATTCTTCAAAATTTCTGCCTAAAGAAAGAGGATAATAAATAATTGCTCTGATGATTCCTTTTGGATCAATAAAGAAAACAGCCCGTACCGCTTTTGTGTTGCTTTCACCCGGTTGAATCATACCATATTTTTTAGCTACTTCCATGGTAATATCTTCAATGAGCGGAAAGTTTACTTCTACATTCTTCATACCTCTGAATTCAATTTTTTCTTTAATGGTACGCAGCCATGCAATATGACTGTACAAACCATCTACACTTAACCCTACCAATTGAGTATTGAGTTTGTTAAACTCCCGTTCCATTTTGGCAAAGGTCATAAACCCAGAAGTGCATACCGGTGTAAAATCAGCGGGGTGGCTGAACAGAATTATCCATTTGTCCTGAAAGTCGTTAGGAAAATGAATTGTGCCTTGAGTAGTTACTGCTGTAAAAGAAGGAGCAGGATCACCAATGCGGGGCATCGGTAAAACGGATGTTTCATTCAATGTATTCATAAAATAAATTTTAGTTGTAAAGAATAAGTGAAACTACGAATACCTTATAGCAGATTTCAAGAACGGCCGTCACGTATTTTACTGATTCATGCAACAGTTTTTATTTTCTTTTCTATTCATGCCACCTGTTTCCATGCTGCTGTTTATAATTTCATCATATTCATTTTGACTCAGGTATTGAGGTTTATAAATTATATCTCTCATACTTAAGTTGCGTACAAAAGCCCTCAGATGATTGCGGGAGCCACGCATGAGATTCTCATAAACGTTTCTAATATCTGTTTGCTGAATAAAACTTAAATGTTCTTTCAAATCTTTAATATCAATTTCTTCAATGGCAGCACCTGCCATGAGCGATTCAGTTAAACTTATATTACCCTGTTGCAATAACTGGTTGTACAGTTGTTGTAATGTTTGATTGGTAAACACACCTCTCCCGGGTTGAACAATATCTTTTAACTGATAGCGGTCAATTAATGTTTTTACCGCCGCCATATGTGATGCTTCACTGCTGCTAATGTTGCTGAACGGTGTAAGATTCCATTTTTCATACATGGTTGTATAAATATCATAAGCCAGTTTTTCTTCTTCACGCATAAAGAGCAGACTGTTTCTTTCTTTTGCACTGATGAGGGTATCAGTAATTGATTGGCTATCTACTTTGCTGCTTCCTGAAAGTTGTATCAGGCTTAAAAACAAGATGAGGGGGATTAGCGGTTTCATACATTCTATTTTTTCTGAAGTTAGCATGCATTAATGCCCGTAAACAATGACTAATGTTACATAAGAAATAATTTCTGAAACCAAAATTTAGATCTTAGCAAACGGTCGGCTACAAGTGTTGAATCCTGTACATCTGCCCAAAGGCTGCCGGATTGTAGCGGCACCGTAGCGAAGCGTAGGTACAGCGAAAAGCCGGAACTACTGTTGATTATAAACTAAAAGCAAACAGCCCATCAATTCTATTACTTCGTGTTAATTCGTGTAATTTGTGGCTATTAATCTTCTAATTCCTCCCATTTTTTCCGCTTTTCGAACATTATCTATACTTTTTTGTATAAATGAATCTGTACTTTTGTGTACAGATTGAAAGTTGAACTATTTTGATAATCAGATTAAACAGAATGAACCATGAGTGAAATGCTCAATACTTTAGAGCAAACGGCCCTGAGTGAGTACAAATATGGCTGGGTAACCGATATTGAAGCCGACGAAGCCCCTCCCGGGCTGAGTGAAGATATTGTACGCTTTATCAGCGCCAAAAAGAAGGAACCGGAATGGATGTTGGAGTGGCGCCTCAAAGCTTACCGGCATTGGTTAAAAATGACCGAGCCAACCTGGCCCAACGTGAAATATCCAAAGATTGATTATCAATCCATCAAATATTACAGCGCCCCCAAGCAAAAAGTTACGCTCAACAGTTTAGATGAAATTGATCCTGAGTTAAGGGCAACGTTTGAAAAGCT
>DAIOWB010000012.1:0-23003 GCA_036758725.1 Lacibacter sp. | reverse complement strand
AACGCTGTTGATCCGTTTATTCAGCAACAGAACAAAACATTTACCTATGGCCCAAATTTTAATCTGGAAAGCTTTAATCAAACACTAACAAGAAATTACCGGCTAACACTCAGTTATACTTTCAATAAAACATCTTCTTTGAAAAAGAAGGGTGCAAGTGCTAACGATCTGTTGAAGCAAAAAATGAAAAAAGCAGAATAAAAAAGGAGAGTGAATGTGATCAACTCATTTACTCTTCATCATCTTCATAAAAAGCATCCTGCCCATAATAAGTTTTTTCCCATTGAGATATAATTTTATCATCCATGCATTCAATAATATCATGCATGTTGTCAGATTTCTTTTTCCATACAATTTCCTCACCTTCTGTATAAGTAGAGAGGCAAAGTGCCTGTTCACTTTTAAAATGAACTTTGATCAGTGATAAAGGGCCTTCTTCTTTTTCCTGAATCAGGTAATAACAATTCGGTTCCAGCAATTCATATAAATACATACATCAAAGTTTTAATCTTTAATAATACTAACAGGACAGTAAGCAGAATAAAATGGTATTAGTAAGCCGGAGTTGGTTTGTGTATTGATCCGTTTTCCATGCTACGGTTCTAAACAAATGTAGGACGATTTGGGGGGAACAGGGGGTGTAAAAATGGCATAAAAGGCAATTTTACATAAAATTAACCCGGCTTATTGAAAATCAATTTGTTGGATAGTTAATTACTCCAATTCTGTAACATTGATTTTCTTCCCATCGAAGTTGATTTGGAGGATTTTGATAGATGTAACCGGCTGTCCGTTTTGTAAAGCGGGGTTCCAGTTGTTCTGGTTCATCCAAACTTTAAGGTCATTAAAATTGGGACGAACATTTGTATTTGGTCTTGCTTCGTAAGTGCAAACTTTACCTTCTTTATTTATGAGCAGGCTGAGGGTTATTTTGCCTCCGGCTCTTTTTTGTACATATTCTTTAAAAAACTGATCAACATAATCATCAAGGCTTGTTTTTTTATTTCCCCATGTGGCTGATTGTTGTACACGAACATAAACATCTTCAAAAGGAGTTGCACCAAACTGTTTACAACTATCTAAACGAATAATTTCCTGTTGTTGCTGAGCATTTGTAATAAAGCCTGAAAAAAGGAAAAGAATGGAGATCAGTATTTTCATAATTTAAATCCCTCAACGCCGGGTTTTTTATTTGCTTCGCTCATAAGAACGGTTTGCAGGAGTCTTTTATTTCTTGTAACAGTTGTTTTTGCACTATTAATCCAAAACATAAATTGTTTGCGTACCGAAGGAGAGAATGCTTTGAAATTTTCAAATGCTTTTTTCTTTCTTTTAAATGCATTGATTAAGTCTTGGGGAAGCTGGTTGATTTCTGCTGTTTTATGAGAATTTTCAAGTATTAGCCAGGAACCATCCTTTTTAGCTTCAATAATTTTTTGCAAACCTGCATCGGTCATGCTTCCGTTGCTGATTAATTTATTTATCCTTACTTTATTCAAATCACTCCAAACACTTTTTGGTTTGCGGGGTGTAAACAGAAGCATCGATCGTTCATCATCTAATTTCCTTGGTAAACTATCAATCCAACCAAAACATAACGCTTCTTCTACCATATCATCATAAAGAAGCCGTGGTTGGCTTTTACCAACTTTATAATAAATAAGCCAGATGCCGGAAGATTTGTTGTAATTCTTTTGCAGCCAGGATCGCCAAAGTTTCCTGTTTTTTGGATAGTAAGAGGGAAGGCTATCAATAGCCCTTGGCATTGTAAATTAATTTTCCTGTTTGTGATTGAGTACCCAAATAATAAAAACACCCAGGAAAACGGCTATACCAACACCACCAAAAAGCAGAGCAGTAAGCACTTTTTGAGCACCTGAAAATAATACCATTGTTAAAGCAAGCGCCAGGTAAATGATAAAAATGGTAAGAAGTGTATAAATCTTTTTGTCCATGCTTTTGATTTTGATGATGCGAAAATGAGAAATAATCAGTTACAGCCCAAAAATTATTAACAGCATTGTGAACAAATTGTAGCGTTAGCGAGGTAAGTGGTTTTGTTATATTTGCCCGTTAACAGTGAAACTAAGCTGAAAATGATGAAAAATTCAATGAAAACTAATTAAAAGAGAACTAATTTCTATGGCAGAGGCAAAACAGAATTTGTTTGAATACACCGAGGATTCCATTAAAACACTTGATTGGCAGGAGCATATTCGCTTACGACCGGGCATGTACATTGGAAAGTTAGGCGATGGCAGCAGCCCCGATGACGGGATCTATGTTCTTTTAAAAGAAATTGTTGACAACTGTATTGATGAACATACTATGGGCTATGGCAAGCATGTAGATGTAACAATTGAAAAAGGGATTGTTACTGTAAGGGATTATGGTCGTGGTATACCACTGGGGAAAGTGGTAGATGTTGTAAGTAAAATTAATACAGGCGCCAAATACGACAGTAAAGTGTTTCAGAAAAGTGTAGGTTTAAATGGGGTTGGATCAAAAGCCGTAAATGCATTAAGCCAAACTTTTAAAGTAACTGCATTCAGAGATGGAAAAGAAAAAACCGCAGAGTTTGAAAAAGGAAAGTTGGTAAAAGAACAGAAAGAACAAAAAACCACAGAAGAAAATGGAACCCTTGTGGTTTTTACTCCGGATGAAAGTGTATTTAAAAATTATCATTATATCCATGAGTACCTCGATAATCAGTTCTGGAACTATTGTTATCTGAACGCAGGGCTGGTTATTAATTTTAACGGTAAAAGATATATTTCAAAAAACGGGTTGCTTGATTTGTTGCAACGCAAAACCAATGCTGATGAAATTCGTTATCCCATTATTCACTTAATAGGTGAGGATATTGAAGTTGCCATTACACACGAGAACCAGTATGGTGAAGAATATTATTCATTTGTAAACGGACAGTTCACAACACAAGGGGGTACACACTTAGCTGCTTTCAGAGAGGCTTATGTAAAAACCATCCGTGACTTTTATAAAAAAGATTATGATGCAGCTGATATACGTGGCAGCATCTGTGCGGCAATAAGTGTACGTGTGCAGGAACCTGTATTTGAAAGCCAGACAAAAACGAAGCTAGGTTCTACCATTGTTTATGAGAATGGACCCAGTATGAAAAATTTTGTTGGGGATTTTTTAGCACGGGACCTAGAATTATACTTACATAAAAATCCTGCTACTGCTGATGCATTAAAAAGGCGTATTGAGCAAAACGAAAAAGAACGTAAGGAATTAGCTGGTATAAAAAAGCTCGCCAATGAAAGAGCTAAGAAAGCAAACCTCCACAATAAAAAATTAAGAGATTGCCGTTTCCATTATAACGATGAAGCAACAGGTAAGGATAGAGAAAAGATCCTTGAGAAACAAAAAGAGAGCACCATTTTTATTACTGAAGGAGATTCTGCAAGTGGTAGTATAACCAAATCAAGAAATGTAGAAACACAGGCAGTATTCAGTCTACGTGGTAAACCTCTGAACTGTTTTGGCCTTACCAAAAAAGTGGTGTATGAAAATGAAGAGTTCAACTTATTGCAGCATGCATTGAATATTGAAGATGATTATGAAAATCTCCGTTATAATAATATTGTAATTGCAACTGATGCAGATGTAGATGGGATGCATATCCGTTTGTTATTAATGACATTCTTCCTGCAGTTCTTTCCTGATCTGGTGAAGAATGGACATGTGTACATTCTTGAAACACCTTTGTTTCGAGTTAGAGATAAAAAAGAAACTATTTATTGTTACGATGAAACAGCAAAACAGGAAGCAGTTAAAAAATTAGGAAGCAAACCAGAAATTACAAGGTTTAAAGGTTTGGGTGAAATCAGTCCGGAAGAATTTGGAAAGTTCATTGGTGCAGAAATGCGTAAAGAACCGGTGATGTTATTACCAGAAACACATATTCAGCAGGTATTGGAATATTATATGGGTAAGAACACACCCGATAGACAAGAGTTTATTATTGATAACCTGAAAGTAGAACTGGATATTGTAGAAGAAAATGTGTAACCACGAATTACACAAATTTGCACGAATGAATATGCTGCCAGGAAATATAAAAAAAGTAATAAAAGGAATTCCATTGAATCAATTCGTGATGATTGGTGTAATTCGTGGCCAATAAATTAAGGAATGTTTGAATTTCACACTGACAGGAAACGATATTTTGAAATACAGATTCTGAATACAGAAAAGTATGTGTTGCCTTTTATTGAAAAAGTATTTTCTTTAAAACCGGGAATGCGAGTTTTGGAAATTGGTTGTGGTGAAGGTGGTGTGCTAAAAGCATTTATTGATAAAGGTTGTACAGGTGTGGGAGTGGAGATGGATGAAAGCAGATTGATAAATGCAAGAGAATGGATGGCAACTGAATTGCAGAAGCAACAGGTGAAATTCTATTCAAAAGATATATATCAAACAACACAGGAAGAATTAGGTGGCGCATTTGATGTGATTGTATTGAAAGATGTGATTGAACATATTCACGACCAACCCAGGCTCATTGAATGGATGAAAAGTTTTTTAACTCCGGGAGGAGTTATTTTCTTTGGCTTTCCGCCATGGTATATGCCATTTGGCGGGCATCAACAAATATGCAAGGGAAAATGGTTATCAAAAATTCCCTATTATCATTTGTTGCCAAAATCTGTTTATATATGGTTATTGAAAGCGAATGATGAGAACTGGCAGGAAATGCTGGAGATTAAAGAAACAGGAATATCTATTGAGCGTTTTGAACGGATTTGTAAAGAGAAAGGGTATTCGTTGATCAATCAAACTCATTTTTTAATTAATCCTATTTATGAATACAAGTTTGGTTGGAAACCGAAAGAACAGTTTGGATTAATAAAAGCGATTCCTTTTGTTCGGAATTTTTTTACGAGTTGCGTTTATTATTTAATACAGGCAAAATAACAGAATAAGATTTTATGATACATATCGTTTTTAATGAAGCAGACATTGACGTATTGCAACAGGCTATTGAATTGGATGAAACTTTACAAGGGGAGGTGTTACAGGTTAAGGATGATTATGCAGTGGGGCCGTTGAAAGATATTTATACTGAAGAAGGAATTGCAGCAAGAAAAAACTGGTGGCGTGAAGTGTTGGCAGGTGGTGATTATGATGGAAAAGTGGATGAAGGTGAAGTTGATGACAACAGGCTGGTTGCATTTTTAATTGAACGATTGCAGGTAAATGAAGAAGAAAAAATCTGGATATGGGCTGCACAAAATAAACATGATGTAAGTGGTTATTATTGGCTCATGAGTCAGTTGAGGGATTTCCAGGGAAGAGTATCCATTCTTTACCTCAACAATCTTCCTTTCATTAATGAGAAAGGGTTGATCTTTTATCCTCAATGGATTCATACTATTCAGCCAAAAGAAATGACCAAAGCAAAAAAGCTTGCAAGATTCATTACACCCAGTGAATTTGAAGTAGACCCCGATGAGTGGACAAAGATTTGTAATGAAGAGAAAGGAATACGGTTATTGGAAGGAGGAAAAAAACTTGTTCAAAGTGATTATGATTATTTTGATGCTGATTTAAAAAGTTTTATTACAGCAGATTGGCAAAAAGCCAGTAAGATTATTAACCAGTTTCTGAATAAGAGTAAAGAAACTACCGGCGATGCTTATATGTTGTGGCGTTTAAAACTGATGATTGCAGAAGGTTTGTTTGATGTGCAGGGAGAAGTTAAGAATATGAAAGATTTTGAAGTGAAGAAAAAAATATCTTAAGCCCCCTAAATCCCCCGAAGGGGGACTTGCCATGCACAGCCCAATCAAATTTGAAAGGTTGCGTAAAAACAAATAGTCTGAAATGTGATGAGTAGAAGTGAAAAGTCAATGTGAAAGTTTAATAGATTGTAAGTGAGATGAAGCACCGCTCTTTCTCCTTTGGGGAAAGAGGAGGAGATAGGGGCCGAATAGAATTACAAAACGTATAAGAGTGCGACGCAACAAAAGCTACATAGCAGCAATTACGTTTGTTACAAAAAATGATTTTTAAAAATGAGTGCAGCCAAAAAGAAAGAAAATGTTTTTGATAATGAAAGTGGAGTACAGGGCCAGTACAAAACCTGGTTCCTTGATTATGCTTCGTATGTAATTCTGGAACGTGCCGTACCTGCAATAGAAGATGGTTTAAAACCGGTACAACGCAGAATCCTTCATGCCATGAAAGAAATGGATGATGGACGATTTAATAAAGTTGCCAACATTATTGGTCAGGCAATGCAATACCATCCGCATGGTGATGCAAGTATTGGGGATGCTTTGGTACATCTTGGACAAAAAGATTTGTTGATAGAAACACAAGGTAACTGGGGTGATGTACGTACCGGTGATGATGCTGCAGCCGCAAGATATATTGAAGCACGACTTTCAAAATTTGCGTTGGAAGTTGCATTTAATAATAAAACAACAGAGTGGCAACTGAGTTATGATGGAAGAAAAAATGAGCCGGTAGTATTGCCAATGAAGTTTCCATTGTTGCTTGCACAAGGTGCAGATGGAATTGCTGTTGGGCTGTCAACAAAAATATTACCACATAACTTTTGCGAACTCATTGAAGCATCCATTAAGCATTTAAGAGGAAAACGATTTGAACTGTTCCCGGATTTTCAAACGGGTGGAATGATTGATGTAAGTAATTACAATGATGGAAAACGTGGAGGTAAAGTAAGAGTACGTGCTACTATTGAAGAACTGGATAAAAAAACACTGATTATTAAAGATGTGCCTTATGCTGTTACCACCACTCAGTTGATGGATAGTATTGTAAAGGCAAACGATCAGGGGAAAATTAAAATAAAAAAAGTAACAGATAATACTGCAGCTGCTGTTGAAATACAAATTGAATTAGCACAGGGTATTTCTCCTGATATTACCATAGATGCGTTGTATGCTTTTACTGATTGTGAAGTATCAATATCACCCAATGCCTGTGTAATTGTAAAAGATAAGCCACAATTTTTAGGAGCTGCAGATTTATTGAAATTTTCTGCAGATCAAACTAAAGAGTTACTGAAAAAAGAACTGGAGATTAAGCTGGCCGAATTAATGGAGAAATGGCATTATACTTCTCTTGAAAAAATATTCTTTGAAGAAAAGATTTACCAGGAGTTAGAAAAAAAACATGAAACATGGGATAAAGTGATTTTGGCTATTGACAAAGCATTTGTTCCTTTTAAGAAATTGCTGAACAGGGAAATAACCAGAGAGGATATTTTAAAATTAACAGAGAAACCTGTACGCAGAATTTACAGGCTTGATATTGATGAGTTAAACAATCAGATAAAAGGATTGGAAAATGATATTAAACAGGTTAAGCATGACTTAAATAACCTGGTTGATTATGCCGTTGCTTATTTTGAAAACCTGTTAAAGAAATACGGAAAGGGCAGAGAACGAAAAACAGAAATAAAACCTTTTGAAACCATCCAGATAAAACAGGTAGCCATTGCAAATACTAAATTGTATGTAAACAGGGAAGATGGATTTATTGGTACCAGTATTAAAAAGGATGAATACTTATTTGATTGTTCAGACTTTGATGATATCATCGTGTTTACAAAACGTGGACTTATGAAGGTGGTGAAAGTAGGAGAGAAGACCTACATTGGCAAAGACATTATTCATGCTGCGGTGTTTCAAAAGAATGATGAACGTACAACATACAATATGATTTATGTTGATGGCAAAACCGGAATCAGTTATGCCAAGCGTTTTAATGTAACCGGTATTACAAGAGAAAAGGAATATGACTTAACAAAAGGTGATGAGAAAAGTAAAGTCCATTATTTTACCGTCAATCCAAATGGAGAAGCTGAAGTTGTAAAAATTGTGCTTACCCCCGGTTGTTCTGCACGTATAAAAGAGTTTGATTTTTATTTTGAAGAATTAGATATTAAAGGCCGCAGCAGTATGGGTAACCAGGTAACAAAATACCCGGTTAAAAGTGTTCGGTTTAAAGAAAAAGGAAAGGCAACATTAAGTGGTAAGAAGATGTGGTTTGATGATAAGTTCGGACGTTTAAATACAGAAGAAAAAGGTCAATACCTTGGAAAGTTTGAACCAGATGATAAAGTATTGGTAATTTATAAAGATGGTAATTATGAAATTACTGATCAGGAACTTACACAGAAGTTTAATCCTGAAGAGGTGTTGCTGATAGAATTGTTTAAACCTGAAAAAGTTATTACTGCTGTTTATCTTGATTCTGATAAGCTTCAGTACAATGTAAAACGGTTTAAGATTGAAACAACAACACTACGTAATAAATTCTTTTTTATTAAAGAAGGTGAAAAGAATTATGTTGAAGCTGTAACAACTGATGATGAACCTTTGCTGGCCATGCAAAGTGGAAGAGGGGCACAGGTACGCAAAGCAAAAATTAAATTGGCAAAAGTGGCTGAAGTGATGGGCTGGAAAGCAGTAGGAGCTAAGCTTACAGACTATAACAAGAGCATTGAAATGGAATGGGTGAAAGAAGAACCCAATGCACAGCCTGAGCTTTTTGAGTAAGACTATATCTGTTTTATGTTAGCCGACATTGATCAAACAATGTCGGCTTTTTTATTTTAGTTGCACAGGATGTTGTTAACTTTTTTCATTAACAAAAGATTAAATATTGAAATTAAAAGCTGGCTTGGTTTTCTAATTAATGAATGATCAGCAGACTATAAAATCCTGCAACCATTCAAATGAAAAAATTTTACTCATCCCTGTTATTCTTGCTTCTTGCAATTACATTTTCAAGTTCAGCACAAATAAAACCAACAATAAAAGCAGGGGTTATACAGGCAACCTGGAAAGGAGATGCACAAGCATCATTGAGCCAGGTAGTTCAAACAACTGACGGATATATTACATCAAAAAACAGAAACGGTTTTTATGTTGGTGCAGGTGTTGATATTCCTCTAGGCAATTTTGTTTCTGTTGAACCTTCTTTGCAGTATACACAAAGAGGTTATGGCCTTAAAGGAAATTTAAATATCAATCAGTTGAAAATTGATGCAATAAATGCAAGAGCTACTTCACAGATGCATTATATTGATTTACCACTTATGTTGAAAGTGAAGCCTGTTAAAGGATTGCAAGTGTTTGCAGGACCGCAGGTTTCTTATCTTGTAAAAAACAATTTGAGAGCAGATGTGGCCGTACTAGGATTCTCTTTGTTGAAAAAAGACCTTGATATTACTGATCAGTTTAATCGCTGGGATGTTGGTGTTGCAGGAGGTATAGGGTATGAATTTGATAGTGGAATTGGAATTGCAGCTACATACGAACGTGGTTTTAATCGCCTGGATAATAATCAGCAGTTTAAAGTTTTTAACGAAGGTTATAAAGTGGGGCTCACATACAAGTTTCAATAAAGAACCATTCTGAAGCCGGGCAAAGTTTAATGAGCTTATTTAAAAAAATGAGTTGGTTTAAACTTTGCTTTTTTTTATTCTTTGCTGTCAACAATTTCTCCGTAATTAATAAATAATTCTTCACCTGCATGTATTGTACGGAGTGTTTCAAAATCTTCCCCGTCATTAATAGATATGATATTGGGTGTTTCTGAGTGGTTGAGAAAATTCACAATGTCCATCACTTTAAAACCGTAATCGGGGATGTAGTAAAACTCTTCATCATATAAACAAAAGTTTTCTACAAGATCAATACTGTGTTGCGGTAATAACTCTACTTCACTACGTTCTACTTTTATCCACTCCCCGATATTTTTTGAAAAAAAGCCCCGTTGGCCTTTAGGAATTTCTCGTAATGCAAAAACGCCATTACCATGAACGGGAGAGGGTTTCATCATCACCCAGGTATCGTGTTTCAGTTCGTGGAGCAGTTGTTCTTTGGTCATGCTTTTAGATTATTTAATATACCGTTTCATTTCTCTTTCAGCATCACGGCTTTTCATTGTATCCCGTTTATCATGCAGTTGCTTTCCTTTACCCAAACCAATTTCAATTTTTGCTAAGTTATTTTCATTAAAGAAAATACGAAGAGGGATTACGGTATAACCTTTTTCTTTGATTTTATTTTCCCATTTTTTTATTTCCCGCTTATTGAGCAATAATTTACGATCATGAACAGCTAAATGGTTATTGGTTGTGCCAAATTTGTATTCTGCTATGTGCAAACCTTTAATCCAGAGTTCATGCTTGTTAAAGAAGCAATAAGAATCACTGAAGCTTACTTTACCTTCACGGATTGATTTTACTTCGGTACCAACCAATACCATACCGGCTACTAATTTATCTTCAAAATAGTATTCGTGATAAGCCGACCGGTTTTTTGATTCCATATTTAAAAAAATAAAGCAATGAATAAAAATGAATTCCATTTTTATTCATTGCAAATATAAAGTGGTTGTATCAGTTCTTAAATAAAGTAAATAATACCCCCAGTTTCTGCTTAATTTCTTTCCGGTCAATAATTAAATCGAGAAAACCATGTTCAAGTAAAAATTCACTGCGTTGAAATCCTTCGGGTAAATCTTTTTTAATGGTTTCTTTAATCACTCTTGGGCCGGCAAAACCAATGAGGGCGCCGGGTTCACCAATATTTAAATCGCCGAGCATACCAAACGAAGCAGTAACACCGCCAAATGTTGGGTCAGTTAATAAAGTAATGTATGGAAGTTTTGCATCGCTTAATTGTGAAAGTTTGCCTGATATTTTTGCCAGCTGCATAAGTGAAAAAGCACTTTCCATCATTCTTGCACCACCACTTTTACAAATCATAATCATGGGCATCTTGTTCTCAATGCAAAAATCAACAGCACGGGAAATTTTTTCACCCATTACACTTCCTAATGATCCACCAATAAAGTCAAAGTCCATACAACAAACAACTGAATCATGAGTCTCAATTTTTCCACTTGCAACACGTATAGAATCGTGCAGATCCGTTTTTTTCCAGATATCTTCTAAACGTTTCTGGTAAGGTTTCAAATCTGTGAAGCCCAAATAATCCTTTGAGCGGATGTTATCAAACAATTCTGTGTATTCATCACCATCAAACAAAATATCATAATACTCAGAACTTCCTATTCGATGATGATAGTTACATTTAGAGCATACATAATTGTTGTCTGCTAACTCATTTGTTGTACAGGTATATTTACATTCAGGACATTTAATCCACAATCCTTCTTTTATTTCTTTCTTCTCAGAAGTTGAAGTAAGAATTCCTTTCTGAACACGTTTAAACCACGACGATTTAGCAACATCAGATTGCGGAAGGTCTTCCCCTGTTAAATTTTTCTCTATATCTTCTTCTTTATTAGCCATCTGGTTCTGTTTAAAAAGCAAAGTAAAAGAAAATTAATATCAGGCATTTCTGTTGATGCAATTCAGATCTTCAAATGCTATTTCCAAACGTTTAATAAAGGTTTCCTCACCTTTGCGTAACCAAACCCTTGGATCGTAATGTTTTTTATTAGGACTGTCGGGACCTTCAGGATTTCCTAATTGTCCCTGCAGGTATGCTTCGTTCTTTTTGTAGTTATTAAGAATACCTTCCCAAAATGCCCATTGCAAATCAGTATCAATATTCATTTTTATTGCACCATAGCTGATTGCTTCACGAATTTGATTCTGTGGAGAACCGCTGCCACCATGGAATACAAAATAAACTGGCTTAGGACCGGTTTTTAATTCTTTTTCAATATAATCCTGGCTGTTTTTTAAAATGATTGGACGTAATTCAACATTGCCCGGTTTATAAACACCATGCACATTACCAAATGCTGCGGCTACCGTAAAGAGTTTTCCAACTTTGCTTAATTCAGTATAAGCATGTGCAACATGGGCAGGTTGTGTATACAATTTATCATTATCTATATCACTGTTATCAACCCCATCTTCTTCACCGCCGGTTACACCCAATTCAATTTCTATAGCCATACCTAATGGTTGCATACGTTTAAAAAACTCAACAGAAGTTTGAATGTTTTCTTCTAATGGTTCTTCACTCAGGTCAAGCATATGCGAACTGAAAAGCGGCTGACCTTTTTCTTTTTTAAATTCAACACCTGCATCAATTAAACCACTGATCCAGGGTAACCATTTTTTAGCAGCATGATCTGTATGTAATACAACAGGAACTCCATAATATTTAGCTACATTATGAATATGCAATGCGCCAGATATTGCACCGCTGATGTTTGCCTGCATTTTATCATTGGGCATTCCTTTGCCTGCAATGAATTGCGCCCCACCGTTTGAAAATTGGATAATAACAGGGGAGTTTACTTTGGCCGCAGTTTCCAGTACCGCATTGATTGTATTGGTTCCAATTGTATTTACAGCCGGAAGTGCGAATTGATTTTCTTTTGCATCATTTAAAAGGACCTCCAGTTCTTCGCCAAAAAGGACGCCTGCTCTGTATTTACTCATAACATCAAATTAATTTATAGAATTAAATATTAGTATTTTGTTTTTTAGAGCCGCTAAGATAGTTAATTAGTAATTATGAACTTTTACCGGAGGTTTTTCCCTGCTTGAGGTAACGCTCATTAGTAAAAAGAAAAAACAATTAATCCGGGTTGTATTTCCTGCTTTATTTTAGCATGTGCTGCAATTTTGCCCATTAAAAATTCTTCTTTTTGCTGAATGCTACGGTAATAAAAAAAATAATGCTGTATTTGATAGTGATCAATTTCATTTAATAACGAGTCAATAGAATAAGTAGGTTTTGCAATTGAGTAGTAGGAATTTTTAGATAAATAAGCAATTACCATGCTTTCACTCATTTGTTCGTTTGAAGAAAACTTTCCTTTTATTTGAAACTGATTCATATTCTTAACTGTTTCAAAAAACTCCTTATGCTGATATATTTTATCTTTTAATAGATTAATTGGTTCAAGCAAAAAACTACCAAAGAAAATAAGCCATATTAATAAAGATTGCCAGTTTTTGATTTTGACTACTGAAAATAAATGCTGCATTAATAAACCACCTGCAATTAAAAAAATAAAGCTGAGAGCCCAGATGAACCTCGTTTCAATATGCAACAAAAGATACCCTGCCGGTAAGCACAACAATGTAATTATTAAATAAAGCCAGGTTTTACTTTTCTGGAAGAAATAGAAAACTCCACTAAGTAATAAAATGGCTGATGATAAGAATGATAAATCATGAATGGTTAAAAGCCATTGCTGAAAATTAAATAATATAACCCTGATCTGATGAAGTAATAAAGTAAGAAATGGAACAGAATTAAAATTATCTTTCTTTACATGCCATGGATCTTCCCAAACAGAAGACGATCCTTCATAAGGTGGTGGTTGAATAATAGGATCTGACGCTGGTATATCTTTAAAACTCCAATGAGCATTGTATTTTCCAAAAGCAATCATCCAGGCATCATATTTCCAATGTAAAGCATAAATCCAGGGGAAAGTAAGAAGAAGAAATGCGGAAAATCCAAATAATAGTTGTTTAAAAGCCTGCTTTTTATCCGGATTTAAAAAAAGATGGATAACAATAAAATGGAAAATAAAAAACGGGAAGCCATACGATTTTGAGAAATAAAGGAATGCTCCCAATATACCGGCAAAAATGCTTTTACCTGTACTGCTAAAAAAGGAATCAGATTTTACTAAATTAAAATATAAAAGCAATAAAAATACCAGTAATGCATCGGCTGCTAATTCAAAATAAGTATAGCTTAATAAAATAATGACAGATGTAAATTGGATAGCTGTTTTTAACCTGGGTTGTAAAGTAAATTTATTAACTAACGAGAACAACGTAATTAAACTGCCAATTGCGAAAAACGCATTTGAAACTTTAAATGCTGCCCAATCTGATAATCCGGATTTCATAAAAGGTATAACCAGCCAGGAATGCAGGGGATTCCAGAATCCATTTACAGCCAATTTGAGATTCCCATCCATATAATGATGAGCAACAGCTGCATAACCTATACCATCTACATCAGATATATATTGATACAACGGCCAGGTAACCACAAAAAGTAAAACAAATAACCCAATAGAAATTGGCAATCGTTTGTTGAATAAGATATTCATCGGCTAAAAATAAGCTTTCTGATAGTTTTACGAAAAAGTTGATTCAAGGCTTTAATCAACTTGCAAATTCTTTCAAGAAATCTATAGAAAGTCAAATTGAACGCTCTATCTGAAAGTGTAGGGGGAGTTTAAAAAAAATTACCTGTCTGCTTATGAAAAAAATTCACTTACAGACAGGCAATTAAATTAATTCAGCGGTTCCCTTGGTGTTTTATTTGTTTTCCTGGTACAGATACATTTAAGGTTCGGAACCGGATTTCTCTTTCTTTCAAAATATCTCCCTTTCGGGCAGATAAAAAGAAAAAAAGATCTGGATTTCAAGGTTTAATTGGATTTTTTTTTGGTTTTTCTAGGACCCAGATCTTTTTTTTAAGCCGTTTTGTTCTCTTTTAGTCCGTTTCAGAAAAGTCTGAATCGGTTGGCTTTGGTTTGGTTTTTCAGGATTCGGACTCAGGTTTTTTCAATTGGTTTTGGATAATTGGATTAACAACGGGCTGATTCTCTTTTAGGTTTTTGGATTTTAATTTTTAAAACTTAGTTTAATTGAAATGAAATTTGAATTTTTGGTTTTTGGTTTTTTGGATATTTTTTTAGTGTCATCATCTGTTAGCAATCATTTTCATTTTAATTACTAATGCATGACAAATGTAGATATAGCTGTTATACTGTACAAGAGCAGTATTTCTCTTTTTTCAATAGACGGTATTTACATGGGGACTAGTAGATCTACGTGTTTATTAAAAGGGCTCTTACTTAAATAAATTGTTTTTCACTTCGTAAAATACTTTCCTTAGGGGGAAGATTTGAATTTATTAAATCGAAAAAGCCCTTATTTCTATAAGGGCTTTTTCGATTGAATGTAATTGGCTTTAACGGGTTAATGATTGCAGAATATCATATTTAGTAAGAATATGAAATCCTCCGGCTTCATCCTTACTTAATACAGCGCCGTTTTCTTTTGTAATCATTGAACTGATGCGTTCAATAGGTGTATCAAATGAAACAATTGGTAATACCGGTTCCATTACTGATGAGATCTTTGCATGTTTAATTTCTGGATTTAAAAACAATTTAGAGAATAAGCCATTTTCAGAAATGGTTCCTGCTATACCTTGTTCATTCATTACAGGAATTTGTTCAATATCATATTTCTTCATCAGTTCAAACGCTTCAGCAACAGTCTGGTTTGATTGAATAGTGATTAACCGGTTGTGTGCACGTGATGAAACAATATCTTTAAATGTTTTTACATCAAGAAATCCTCTTTCCATCATCCATTGATCGTTATAAATTTTTCCAACATAACGGCTTCCATGATCATGTAAAATACAAACTACCAAATCGCCTTTCTTCAGTTTGTCCTTTAACTGCATTAAGCCTTGTAAGCAACTGCCTGCACTGTAACCACAAAACAACCCTTCTTCTTTTGCCAGGCGCCTGGCCATAATAGCCCCGTCTTTATCTGTAACCTGTTCAAAGTGGTCAATCACACTCATGTCATAATTTTTGGGCACAAAGTCTTCCCCAAAACCTTCACTGATATAAGGGTGCACTTCGTTCATATCTGTTTCACCCGTGCGGAAATATTTTGTAAGTAATGAACCATAAACATCAATGGCCCAAATTTGAATGTTCGGATTTTTTTCTTTTAAATATTGACCAATACCTGTAACCGTTCCTCCTGTTCCAGCTGTACAAACAACATGTGTAACTTTTCCATCTGTTTGTTCCCAAATTTCAGGACCGGTTGTTTCGTAATGTGCTAAGCGGTTTGCCAGGTTATCATACTGATTCATATGATAGGAGTTAGGTATTTCTTTGGCTAATCTTGCTGCCACACTGTAATAGCTCATAGGATCTTCAGGTAAAACATTGGTGGGGCATACTATCACTTCGGCTCCAACTGCTTTCAGAATATCTGCTTTCTCTTTTGATTGCTTATCTGTAGTTACAAAAATGCATTTATACCCTTTAACAATGGCAGCAAGGGCAAGGCCCATCCCTGTATTTCCGCTGGTTCCTTCAATAATTGTCCCTCCGGGTTTAAGTTTGCCTTCTTTTTCTGCAACTTCAACCATTTTTAACGCCATCCGGTCTTTAATAGAATTACCCGGATTGAAATAGTCAACTTTTGCAACAACTTCACAGGGAAAGTTTTTTGTGATTTTATTTAAACGAATCATTGGCGTATTTCCAATGGTTTCAAGTATGTTATTTTTAATATCCATATTTTATTTTTACAGTCTGCAAAGTTACAACTAAAGCTGAGGGATTAAAAGTTGCAGTTTAAATGAATTTGCTTTTTTTTAACCAGATTCGACATGCAATTTTATGAATCTGCAACACGTTTCAACAAACAGAAATAATGATTACTTTTTAATTTCTTCCAACGCTCTTTTAATCATTGGATCATTCATATTCATCATTTGAATATAACCTAACGTATGCCAGATGTAACGGGAAAGCATTGAATGTAAATACTCTTTAATTTCATTTTGCACCAGTAGGGAGTATGTATTTGTTTGAATTCCTTTCTCTGCTAATTTAGCTCTGAATACCTGCCATAATTCTGTAGTAATTGAAAGATCTTTAATTAATTCTGATGGCGATTTTAAAGCTTTTAGCTTTGATTGATGCTGCAAGTAATAGTTAAATACAACTTCATGCAAAGTCTCTTTAATGTTTTCCTTTATTGTATTTGGAATGGTTGTATTTGAATCAACAGGAATATAGATATCAGGTGAAATACCTCCTCCGCCATAAACTGTTCTGCCATTTTTTGTTTTATAGACTTTGCCATTATGTATCGCAGAATCGTTATGAAAGAGTTCTCCGTTTTTATAACGGTCATTCACTTCTTCCATATATTTTTCATGATTATTTTTATCATATGGTTTTTGTATACTTCTGCCTATAGGTGTATAGTAGCGGGAAACAGTTAACCGAACTGCTGATCCATCATTCAACTGAAATTGTTCCTGAACCAAGCCCTTTCCAAACGATCTCCTGCCAATAATTGTTGCTCTGTCCCAATCCTGCAAAGCACCTGCAAGCACTTCACTGGCCGAGGCTGAGCCTTCATCTATTAATAAAACAAGGTTCCCGTTTTCAAACAAACCTGGTCTGCGTGAAGAATAGATTTGCTTTGGTGTTGATTTTCCTTCTGTATAAACAATTTCTTTATTGCCATCAATAAATTCATCTGCTATCTGCACAGCATCATCAAGCATGCCGCCACCATTACCCCTTAAATCAAGAATCAATTTTTTCATACCTTCTTTCTTCAGGCGTTCAAGGTTTTCCATAAATTCTTCGTAGGTACTGCTGGCAAAACGATTTAACCGGATATAAGCTACTTCGGGTTCTATTAAATATGCGGCTTCAACACTTTTTAATGGAATAATTCCACGTTGAATGGTAAACTCTTTCAGCTGTTGGTTTCTTAAGAGTTTTACAAATACTTCCGTTCCTTTAGCTCCCCTGAAAATGGATACAATTGATTTTTCTCCTCTTTTTACTCCTGATAAAAGAGAATCATTGGCTGAAATGAGTTTATCGCCAATTTGTAAACCAGTCTTAAATGCCGGGCCATCATGAACTACATTTAAAACAAAAACTGTATCTCTGATTAAATCAAATTCAATTCCAACTCCTTCAAAACTTCCCTGCATTTCCTCATTTACAGTTCGTAATTCTTTTGGAGGAATATAGATGGAATGAGGATCCAGTTGGGAAAGCACATCCTGGATGGCAAATAATCCTAATGAATCAACATTTACAGTATCAACATATTTCTGTTTAACCAAATCAAGAATTTCCTGAAGCGATGTTTTTTGCGACTTTCCAAAAAAAGAAGGGCCATATGCCCCCATATTATCTTTCAATTTATACCCAAAAAACATCCCGATTATAAGGGAAACGGAGAGAAAAAGCGGAAGCCAAACCTGTATTTTCTTATCATTCATTTTAATAACTTTCTATAAAAGAAATGCGAATTTCATGAAAATAAAGCATATTGCCTTCTTAGTTGTCGTTCATTTTCAATAAATTTCAGGAAAGGATAGAAAACGGGTATGTATGGCAAAAATTAAATTAATAGCAGATAGCGGAGCAACAAAAGCGGAATGGTGTTTATTAAGTGGTAAGAAAAAGAGAATTCTTTTTACCCAAGGCATTAGTCCCTATTTAATGACTACCGATCAAATTATTAAGTTGTTGCAAAAAGAGTTGAAACCAAAACTCAAAAAAGAAAAAATTACAGAAATTTATTATTACGGTACAGGGTGTAATAATCCTGAAAATGTAAAACACATTAAAAAAGCTTTGAAAGAAGTTTTTCATGGTGTAAACAAAGTTTTAGTTGATAGTGATTTAATGGGAGCTGCAAGAGCCTTATGTGGTCATGAAAAAGGGATAGCCTGTATATTAGGTACCGGTTCAAATTCCTGTTATTATAATGGAAAGCGAATTGTAAAAAACAGTCCTGGTTTGGGTTTTATTTTGGGTGATGAAGGAAGCGGTGCTTATTTAGGCAGAAAAGTATTACAGCATTATTTATACAATACGTTTGATGAAGAACTGATGGAAAAGTTCAACATGAAATATAAAACCAATAAGCTGGAAATATTTGATCAGGTTTATCGTCAGCCATTGCCAAATAAATATATGGCTTCCTTTGCTTTGTTTCTTACAGAGAACAGGGGGCATTATATGATTGAAAATATTATTGAAGATTCAATGAATGATTTTTTCTATACCCATCTTTATAAATACCGTGAAAGCTGGTTATATCCTGTTCATTTTACAGGTGGGGTTTCGTTTGCATTTAAAGATGTGATAAAAAGTTTATGTAATACCTATGAATTAACCTTAGGTAAAATTTTAAAAAATCCGATGGAAGGATTAATTGAATATCATAGTTAATTGTTGAAGATGAGTGGAACATTTATAAGAATAACTGAACAAGAATCGAATTACCGTCATTTAGAACAAATGAGTGTTACAGAAATCCTGCAACATATAAATGAAGAAGACAATAAAGTTGCAGCAGCTGTAAACAAAGCAATCCCTCAACTTGAATTACTTATCTCAACAATTACAGATAAAATGCTCATGGGCGGACGTTTATTTTATATGGGAGCAGGCACCAGCGGACGATTAGGTATACTAGATGCCAGTGAATGTCCGCCAACTTATGGTGTACCTCCCGGTTTAGTTATTGGAATCATTGCCGGAGGCGAACAAGCCATCACTTCAGCAGTTGAGTTTGCAGAAGACAGCAGGGAACTTGGATGGAAAGATTTACTGGATCATCAGATTTCTGATAAAGATGTAGTTATTGGAATTGCAGCAAGTGGCACAACACCCTATGTCATCAGTGCATTGGAAGAATGCAGAAAGCATAACATTATAACGGGCAGTATCAGTTGTAATCCAAATTCTCCTGTAAGTGCAGTCGCTGATTTTCCTGTTGAAATCATTGTTGGACCTGAGTTTGTTACCGGAAGTACCAGAATGAAAAGCGGAACAGCACAAAAACTGGCTTTAAATATGATCTCAACTTCTGTAATGATTCAGTTGGGAAGAGTGGAGGATAACCGCATGGTAAATATGCAGCTCAGCAATGAAAAATTAATTGACAGGGGAGTACAGATGCTGATGCTGAAAAGCGGCATCACTGACTATAAAAAAGCAAAAGAACTATTACTCACTCATGGCAGTGTAAAAAAAGCATTGCTTGTTGCTGGAAAATAAATCCTTTTAGCTAACACTTGTTGTTTCATACATCCTCTTTATCTTGTGCTCACATGAAACCGGTTGTACATACCATATTTTCTCTGATGCCAATTACAGGCATATCTACATTTACAACCACTACGATCCGCTAAGCGGATTGTAAAATACCATATTATCCCCGGGCAATTGCTGCTGTTTGAACAAAAAAAAGTTCTCATTTTTATTAAACGTTTATTTTTACGTATATGCTGGTATTAAAATTTGGCGGTACTTCTATGGGAAGTGCCAATGCAATAAAACAGGTTATTGAAATTGTAAATAACAAACTAACTGATTCTTCCCTCATTGTTGTGGTTAGCGCCATGAGTGGTACTACCGATCTTTTACTTAATAGTGGAACCAAGGCTTCTGCTGCTGATGATTCTTACTTAGAGTTGCTGAAACAAATTGAAACCCGGCACCTTGATACAGTTAAAGAATTAATTCCGGTTCAGCAGCAAAGCAGTGTACTGAGCCAAGTAAAAAAATATTGCAATGAAATTGAAGACATATGCAATGGTATTTTTCTTTTAGGTGAATCATCACTACGTACAAAAGATAAACTAGTAAGCTATGGTGAACTTTTATCATCAACCATCATCAGTGCTGCATTCAATGCAAATGGAACAGCATCGGTTTGGAAAGACTCAAGAGAGTTGATTCATACCAATTCAAATTACAGTAATGCATCTGTAGATTTTACAATTACCAATAGACAAATTGCTGAATTTATTAAAAGCTATCCAGCTAAATTATATGTGTTGCCTGGTTTTATTGCCAGTGATACTAATAATGTTACAACTACATTAGGTCGTGGTGGCTCTGATTATACAGCTGCTATTCTTGCCGCAGCAGTTGATGCATCATCTTTGGAAATATGGACAGATGTAAGTGGCATGATGACAGCCGATCCACGTTGGGTACCCAATGCAAAAATCATCCCTTCTATTTCTTACCAGGAAGCAATGGAGTTATCACATTTTGGCGCAAAAGTGATCTATCCTCCAACCATTCAGCCCGTGATGAATAAAAACATCCCCGTATGGATTAAGAACACATTTGCTCCAAATGATTATGGAACTGTGATTGAAAACAAATCAACTCCCGAAAATATTATTACCGGTATTTCCAGTATTAACTCATTGGCTTTATTGAATCTGGAAGGAAGTGGTATGATTGGCATACCCGGTTTCAGCAGCCGTTTATTTGCAGCATTGGCCAATGCTCAAATCAATGTAATCTTAATAACTCAGGGTTCATCAGAACATTCAATTTGTGTGGGTGTAGATGTTTCATTGGCAGCTAAAGCAAAAGAAGCAGTTGATAAAACATTTGAATATGAAATAGCAACAGAAAAAGTAGAGCCGCTCATTATAGAAAAAGACTTGTCTATTGTTGCACTGGTTGGCGATCAGATGCGTCATCATACGGGCATCAGCGGGCGTATGTTTAGTGCACTTGGAAGAAACGGTATTAACATTCGTGCCATTGCTCAAGGTTCTACTGAAAGAAATATTTCAGCTGTTGTTTCAACGGCTGATGTACGCAAAGCAGTGAATGTTTTACATGAAGAATTTTTTGAAGCTGTCAAAAAGCAAATCAATTTATTTATTATGGGTACTGGCAACGTTGGAAAAAAGCTAATTGCCCAGTTGCAAAAACAATTATTGTTTCTTGAAGAGCATCTGCACTTGCAGGTAAATATTACAGGTTTAAGCAACAGCCGCAAAATGCTGTTGAATGAAAACGGAATTGATATAAATCAGTGGGAAGCATTGTTGCAAAATGGAGAAACAGCAAACCTTGAACAATTTGTTCAATCAATCTTAAATAAAAATTTACGCAATTCGGTTTTTGTTGATGTTACAGCAAATGCGGCCATTGCAGATGTATATGCATCATTGCTTGAAAAAAGTATTGCCGTGGTAGCCTGTAATAAAGTAGCTGCTTCTTCTAAACTCAGTAATTATAAAAAACTTAAACATCTTTCTGCTGAATACAATGCGCCATTTCTTTTTGAAACAAATGTTGGTGCAGGATTGCCCATCATTGGTACATTAAACGATCTCATGCGAAGCGGTGATAACATCCATCGGATGGAAGCTGTACTAAGTGGTACACTCAATTTTGTATTTAATCATTATGATGGTACTAAACTTTTTGCTGATGTGGTAAAACAAGCGCAGGATGAAGGGTATACAGAACCTGATCCCCGGCTTGATTTAAGTGGTACTGATGTTATGCGTAAGATTCTCATACTTGCCCGTGAAGCCGGAGTACCCATGGAAATGGAAGAAATTACCTGTAATGGGTTTTTGCCTGAGAGTTGTATGAAAGGAAGTGTAGCTGATTTTTATGAAGCCATGAAAAAAGAAGAAACACATTTTAAATCCATTTATGAAAAAGCAAAAGCTGAAAATTGTAAATTAAAATTTGTTGCAAGTTTTAATGATGGCAAAGCAGGTGTTGGCTTGCAACATATTCCTCCGCAACACGATTTGTATCATTTGTATGGAAAAGATAATGTGGTTTTATTTTATACCGATCGCTATAAAGAACAACCACTTGTTGTAAAAGGAGCTGGTGCCGGTGCAGAAGTTACAGCAAGCGGTGTGTTTGCAGATATTATGAGAACAATATAACCCCCAGCCCCTAAAGGGGAGTGAGGAGAGCTTATAATGATTGTTTAAATTTTTTAAATATAGAAAATGGGTTCGAGTGAAAAGTTTAATCTGAGTGTAACTGGCTCCCCTTTAGGGGCGGGGGGGCTTGATATTGTTACCGTTAAATGCCCCGCAACCGTAGCCAATCTTGTTTGTGGTTTTGATATACTTGGTATGGCATTAAGTGAGCCTTATGATATCATGAAATTAAAGTTGATTACTGAACCGAAAGTGATCATTACAAATAAAGATGCATTCAATCTTCCTACAGAACCTGAAAAAAATGTTGCCGGTGTTGTACTACTTGCTATCATGGAAAAGATGGAGCATCAATTTGGTTTTGAAGTGGAGATTGAAAAACATATTAAGCCCGGCAGTGGATTAGGCTCCAGTGCAGCTAGCGCAGCAGGAGCAGCAGTGGCTGCCAATCATTTACTGGGAAATATCTTTTCAACTGATGATCTGGTACAGTTTGCCATGTTTGGTGAAAAACTGGCA
>DAIOWB010000011.1:0-23460 GCA_036758725.1 Lacibacter sp. | reverse complement strand
TACAACAGCAGATATGATTGTTTTTGCCGGTGTTCATTTTATGGCTGAAACGGCAAAAATTTTAAACCCATCAAAGAAAGTTGTTATTCCTGATTTGAAAGCAGGTTGTTCTCTTAGCGACAGCTGCCCTCCGCCTTTGTTTGAAGAGTTTAAAAAGAAACATCCTGATCATCTCGTTATTTCATACATAAACTGCAGTGCAGGTATAAAAGCCCTGAGTGATATTATTTGCACAAGCAGCAATGCACAAAAAATTGTTGAGAGTTTACCTGCTGATCAGAAAATTATTTTTGCACCTGATAAAAACCTGGGAGCCTACATAAACAAAATAACCGGCAGAAAGATGGTTTTATGGAATGGTGCCTGTATGGTTCATGAAATATTCAGTGTAGAAAAAATAACAAAATTAAAAATACGCCATCCTTTAGCTAAAGTAATTGCACATCCAGAATGTGAAGAGCCTGTTTTAAGATTGGCTGATTTTATAGGAAGCACAACACAACTGCTAAACTACACATCAAAAGATAATAGTCAGGAATATATTGTTGCAACTGAAACGGGTATTTTACACCAGATGCTGAAAAATAATCCACAAAAAACCTTTATACCTGCACCCCCAAATAACAGCTGTGCCTGTAATGATTGTCCGCATATGAAGAGAAACACATTAGAAAAGATTTACCTTTGTATGCAATATGAACTGCCCGAAATTACAATGGAAGAAGAATTAAGAATAGCAGCTAAAAAACCAATTGATAAGATGCTGGAGTTAAGTAAAAGCTTTGGTATGTAAAACAAAGGGGCTAGATAGAAATCTTGCCCCGTTTTTAAAATCCAATATCCTATGAAAAACCAAGTGCAAGATAGAAATGTTTTTTAAGGAATAAAAGCAAAACAGATTTTTTGTTTTTAAAAAAAACTGTTAAATGAACCCCCTCGCTTTTTCCAGGTCTTCAGGCGAATCTATTGAAATACCCCAAGGCTCTGTAATTGCCATTCTGATGGGTATTCCATTCTCAAGTAACCGTAATTGTTCCAGTTTTTCTGCTTTTTCAAGTATAGAAGGTAAAAGACCGGTAAATTTTAATAAAGCTTCTTTACGATAACCGTAAATGCCAATATGTTTATAATAAATAGGTTGAAACTTGTCATCTCTTAAAAAGGGAATTGCACTACGGCTGAAATACAATGCATCCATGTTTTTATTTACAACCACTTTTACAGCATTTGAATCAGTAATTAACTCTCTGTTTGTAATAGCATGCATGAGTGAACCCACTTCAACCTTATCATCATGAAACAGTTCACATAATTTTTTTAGTGGATCTTTTTTTACAAATGGTTCATCACCCTGAACGTTTATTATCACATCAACATCCATTTTTTCAACTGCTTCTGCAATTCTATCGGTACCACTTTCATGTTCTTTCTTACTCATAATTGCTTTTCCCCCATGCTCAATAATTTCTTTGAAAATAATTTCATGATCGGTTACAACAAACACATCTGTAAACAAACCGGTTGCTACTGTATTTTCATATGTATGAAGAATAACCGTTTTGGTTCCCAGCATTTGCATAAGCTTTGCCGGAAATCTTGTTGCTGCATAACGGGCAGGAATAACAGCAATTATTTTCATATCCTGATTTTTTAATGAAGGTAATAAAGCAAAAAGTATTTAAAAGAAAAACCCCGGTAACCTCCGGGGTTTTCAATTTTTATTTTATCATCAACTGAATAAATATTCAACATCTTCTCTTGTAAGGCTTTTAACAAAACCACCATCATCAGCAATCAGATCTTTTGCAAGTGAGCGTTTACGATCCTGTAACTGAATAATTTTATCTTCAATAGTATCTTTACAAATCATGCGATAAGCAAAAATATTATTTGTTTGACCAATACGATGCGTACGATCAATGGCCTGTTGTTCTACGGCAGGGTTCCACCATGGATCTACGATATATACATAATCGGCCGCAGTTAAATTTAAACCAACACCACCGGCTTTTAATGAAATTAGAAACACCCGTACATCTTCGTTTCCCTGAAATTCTTTCACCGCTTTTTCCCTGTCGTGAGCAGCTGTACTTCCATCAAAATAAACGTAAGGGATTTTTAATTCTTCAAGCTTTGCTTTTATTAATGCAAGCATTCCCAAAAACTGTGAAAACACAAGTGCTTTATGATTGCCCATGTTTTCTTCCAGCTCCCTGGCAATTTCATCCAGCTTAATAGAATGGTTGGGTAATTTTTCCGGTTCGTTTAAGATAGCAGGTGAATCACAAATTTGTCTCAGTTTCATTAAGCCTTGTAAAATGGTAAGTTGTGATTGGCCAATGCCCACCTCTTCAATAGTACCCAGAATTTTTGAACGGTATTCATTACGATAAGCATCATAAATTTTACGTTGCTCATCTTCCATTTCACAATACAGAATGGTTTCTGTTTTCTCGGGCAAATCTTTTGCAACCTGTTCTTTGGTGCGGCGGAGAATAAAAGGAAATAATAATTTACGCAAATGATCCTTTTGCTCTTTTTCACCAAACTTATCAATAGGTGTTGCAAAATCATTACGAAAGTGTTCAACAGTACCCAACATGCCCGGGTTTAAAAAATTCATTTGTGCATAAACATCAAACGTATTGTTTTGTAAGGGTGTACCGCTCATGCACAAACGATGTTTACTTTTTAACAGGCACGATGCTTTTGCTACTTTACTGTTTGGGTTTTTAATTGCCTGGCTTTCATCAAGTATAACACAATCAAAATTCTGTTCGCTTAATAATTTTATATCGCTGCGTAGTGTTCCATAAGTGGTAATTACAATATTGTATGAATCAAAAATGTTTTTATCCCTTGTGCGTTGTGCACCATGATGAATTTGATATGTTAATGTGGGGGTAAATTTTTTAATCTCATTTTCCCAGTTATACATTAATGTAGTAGGACAAGCAACCAGCGCTTTTAGCTTTCCGTTTTTTTCACAGAGGTGTTGTAAAAAACCAAGCGCCTGAACCGTTTTACCTAAACCCATATCATCTGCAAGAATACCACCCCAACCCACTTCACTTAAAAAATTTAACCAATGAAAACCGGTAACCTGGTATGGACGAAGAATGGGCAATAAATGTGCAGGCGGATCAACCTGTTTTATTTGTTTAAACTCTCTCAGCTTCTCATACTTTTCTTCCAGTTCAATCATTAATTCAGCTTCATCCCTTGTTTCATATAATTCATCAATAACGCTGATATGATATTTTGATAAGCGAAGATTGTCGTGTTTATTTTCACCTACACGGAATAACATGGAGTAGCGCTTAATCCACTCATCGGGCAAAACACCCAATGTTCCGTCCTGCAGCTGTACCAAGCTTTGTTTATTGGCGAGTGCTTTTTTTACTTCTGCAATACTTACCTGCTGATCTCCAAAAACCACATTCACTTTTGCATCAAACCAATCAACTCCATTGCTTATGTATATTTGAGTTTTGGGTTTTGATGTATTAAAGCGGAAATTTTTAAGCACCTCCCAGCCCTCAACCGGTACTTTCATTTCCTTCATTGCATCAACAAACAAAAAGAACCAGTTGTTTTTTAAAACTTCTATCCCTTTTAATGCAAGCTGTGTTCCGCCTTCGGGTTTAATAAACTGTGAGTGTAATTTTTCTACCTTACCAATAAAATCATTTTCTTTTTCCCTGTTTCTGTTTACAATAACCAATCCATCTTCACCGGCTAAAATAATTTCATCTTTATCAGTAGAGCGTACTTTATAACCTTTGTAACTGAAAGTTGGAATCATAACCAGGTATTCACCACGTTCCTGTAATTGAAGAGTTACATCGGGTTCGCCCGATTTTACTTCTTTAATTAACGCTTTATCAAATTCTACATGATAATCTCTTGCAATTTTTAAAGCTTCTTTTTCTAAAAAAAGAGAAAGTTCTGAATTGCTGATTAAACGATTGTTGTTTGATGTAAAGTCAATTGCCAATTGAGCATCTTCCTGTTTTTCCCATGTTCTTGCTTCGCCGTTTAGTAAAAAAATTAAAGGGCTGTTCCAGTCGTTTTCATGAACATCAACAGCAACGCTATTAATTTTTACTTTACAACTCCACTCCCATTTATTCTGTTTTTGTTTTAATTCAAAAAAAGGTTTCAGAAAGGTTCCGGATGTAATAACGGGAACCAGGTTTTGCGTTTTAAACTGTTTTCCTTTCGGAAGAAGTAAAAACGGCGAACTGGTTTCGGCAAAAAGTTTTTGTATTCTGGGTAAATAATATTCAAGCATCAATGTTTTTGTATCATCAGTTAAATCTTCATCTTCGTGCTGAATAATATTTTCCCAAATACCGGCAAAAGGAGAATTACGATTTACATATTTATTTATTTCTGCAGGCTGTAAGCGCCTGAGTAAAAGCAATAGTTGCTTATCAACTTCAGAATAATTTTCAGTTTCAATAAACTTGGAAACATCCAGTTTTTCAACAGCGCCAATAAACCGCCCCTCATCATCACTTGTTTCGCCTTTAACCACATCAATACTGAAATAAGGAAACTGTTTAATGTTGTTGTTAAATACCACACCCAGCCGCACTTCGGGTTTAATTTCTTCTTCAACTTCTGTTTCTGTTGTAACTGTAACAGCAACCGGAACGGGCTCTGGTTTTTTAAGTAAACTTGGCTCAACTCTTTTTACATTTGGATCCAGCACACGTAAAAAGGGCTTGCCTTCTTTATAAATAAATTCAAATTTATCCTGCCAGCTATCTGTAATTGAATAACCATATATAGCAAGGAGCTTTCCTTTTTCTTTATCCAGATTACGAATACTGTCGAAATATAATGGCCCATATACATTCAACAGTTGAATAAATACAATGGCCTTGTGTTCACAAATAGCATGGGCACTTTCAGAACAGGTGCAAGAGGTATCAAAATTTCTTTCGTCGTTTTTTTGAATAGTTACCGGCCAATGTTCTGTACCCATTACAACTTCTGCTTTTACACACTCATCTTTAGCAGAAATGATAGAGGCTTTATTGCTGCGAAGAAAAATTTCAGCATCACTTTGTGCTGCGGCTGATGTAAGCGTACGGATGGTTTTCAGTTCAATGTTTTTCATTTTAACTACCGTATGACGCTGATCGTAACGGAGATCTTTAATGCCCAGAATGTTTTTATCAATTAAGTCCTGTAATTGAAAAAGCGATGCTACTTCATGTCTGCAGATGTCGCCCAAATTATAAGGACAGCTGCAACGCACATTCATAGCGTTTGCATCTTTATATTTCTGGATATATACTTTATAAAAAGTAGAATAAGAATCATCACGTACACGAAATACAACAGAACCCATCAGTTCATCATGTTCAACTAATTCAGAATAACCAAACGCATGAATTTTTTTTCCACGACGGATTACTTCTTCGGTTCCATGATTGTAAACAAATTTCAACAAGTGCGGTAACGCCATTCTCAGATATTATTTTTTACGAGACCCTTGTGAACAGGGCAATCCGCAAAAATAAAAGGATTTGCAGCAGAAATCACTCAAAAAAAGAAGGAAATAAAAACATTTGTTTCATTAAGGAAGTACAAAAAAATAAAACTATCTTTATGAGTTTTTCTTTTCTGAAAAACAAAAGAAAAACAAACGCCTAAACAGAATGAATTAGCATGCCATCTTTATATAATGGCAATACGTTTGCAATATCAGGAGTTAAACAAAAACGAATATCTTCTATTAATCCAAACCTGTCAACCAGGCGGTGATAATGTGTAAGATTAGGAGCAAAACCATACAAATCATTTTGTACCTGCTCATATAGTTTTTCTGCTGTTAATGAACTGTCACAATGAATGGTAAAATTTTCTTTAATGCGTTGTATAACCGCACCGGCAAACAAAGTATCTTCTAAATTATAACGATCCTTCCAGCCGGCACAACCAAGAATTACATTTTTATTTTGTTTAATCAGGAAATCACAAACTGCGGAAAGATTTGGGAAAGATCCTGTAATAATTGTATCGGCTTTATTATCTAAGGCCATTTGCAATAAACGGGTTCCGTTGGTAGTGGTTAGTACCAGGGTTTTGTTCTCAATAAAATCACGGGTATATTCTAAAGGCGAATTACCATGTTGTAAACCCTCGGCAATTTTTCCATCTCTTTCACCTGCTGCAATGCCATTTATTTTTTTACTTAAATCAACCGCTTTTGCAACAGTATCTACAGGAATTACACACTTGGCTCCATTATATAATGCAGATGCAATGGTTGATGTTGCACGAAAAACATCAATGATCACCACCGCCGAATCGTGCAGGCCATATAAATGTAAAAGCGCCGGAGAGATACAAGTAAAGAGAGAGGGTTTTTTGTCAGACATAAAATGCAAAAATAGGTGAGAAGATGAATTACCTGGTTAACAATGCTTTCCATTTACCGGTTTCGGCATATTTACAAATAACGCTGTTTCTTTTCTCCAGTACTGTTTTAAGATAATGGGTTAAATAGAATTGATTGAAAAGATTGCCAACTATTCCATAAGGCGTTTCAAAAAACAACTCATCAATCATAATGGTGCCGTTGTTAGCAGCTTTAAAATGATGCTTATGAACAAAGCTTTTAAAATCGCCATTTATCATACTGTCTTCAAAAAAATGTGGTGCATTCATGTCTGTAATCTTTATGGTCATGTACCGGATTTTAAAAACATGTTTAGCTTTCCACTTTACAACATCTCCTTTATTAATCAATCCTGATGTGGTTCCGCTAATGGCCTCTTGACTATAATCCTGTTGAGAAATTTTATGTAACCCAATATGCCTGCTCATATCAAATACAGCATCAACCGGCGCAGCTACAAATGTTGTAAGATGAATAACAGGCATTGAATCATTTAATTTTATAAAAGAAGTTGTTATAAATTATAAAAAAGGAACTTTTACAACTTTTGCTTTTAGTAATTTATCTCGCACCTCAATATAAATTTCTGTATCAAAAGATGAAAAATCAGATGTAACATATCCAAGCCCGATTGCTTTTTGCAAAGATGGCGATTGGGTGCCACTGGTTACTTTTCCAATTTCATTTCCTGCTGCATCTTTTATTTTATAATCATGGCGGGGAATACCACGGTCAATCATTTCAAACCCAACCAGCTTTCTTTTTACACCTTCTGCTTTTTGTTTTGCAAAAACTGTGCTGTAAGTAAACTCTTTGGTAAATTTTGTAATCCAGCCCAGGCCAGCTTCTAAAGGCGACGTTGTATCATCAATATCATTTCCATATAAACAGAAAGCTTTTTCTAAACGTAAAGTATCTCTTGCGCCAAGGCCAATAGGTTTAATACCAGCAGTAGCCCCGGCTTCAAAAATGGCATCCCATATTTTTTCTGCAGCACCATCTTTTTCTTCAAAATAAATTTCAACACCACCTGCACCCGTATAGCCCGTTGCACTTACTAACACGTTTTCTACCCCGGCAAATGTTCCTTTAGCGAAAGTGTAATATTTTAAATTAAGAATATCCATACCGGTTAATGGCTGCAAAATTTTTGTTGCATTCGGACCTTGTATGGCAAGCAAACAGGTTTTTTCGCTGATATTGTGCATTTCAACATTGTTGTTGTTGAATTTGCTTATCCAGTTCCAGTCTTTTTCAATATTGCTTGCATTTACAACCAACATATAAGTTTTGTTTTCTTCAATGCAATACACCAGGAGGTCATCAACAATTCCGCCTTGTTCGTTAGGAAAACAACTGTATTGTGCTTTACCTGCAGTTAGCTTTGAAGCATCATTGGTTGTAATTCGTTGAATTAAATCAAGCGCATACTCACCTTTTAAAATAAATTCACCCATATGGCTAACATCAAAAACACCGGCATTGTTTCTAACAGCTGCGTGTTCATCATTAATACCAGTATAAGAGATGGGCATGTTATAGCCGGCAAACTCAGCCATTTTTGCTCCTAAGGCAATGTGCTTTTGTGTAAAGGGGGTTGATTTCATTTTATACAAACTTATGTGGTTGCAAAAGTAAAGGATGCGAAGGAAACTGCTTTGCATTTCAGAATTAGTATTTATTTTTTATTTGGGCTTTGGCCAATTGTACATAAATCAACTACAGCTCCGGCTTTTCGTTATAAGCTGCGTTGCACTTCGCTTTTCACTGCAATCCGGCAGCCCATTTTGCTAAAACAATTTTATTCAGCTTTTTATAAAACAATCATTTCAATAGTTAAATTGCAATTTCATTATTAATTACAGAGCTAAAATATTCTTAACAGAAACACATGAAAACAAAATCAATAACTGTATTAATTGCTTTAATTTTTATTTTTTGTAACCCGTTAATGTCACAAACAAGAAGCGACACAATAGTCATAAAAAAGCTTCTCGGTGGATATCGTTACGAAATGAACGGAAGAAATTTAAGGCCCGTTGAAGTAATGGAACAAATTCATGAAAATAAAGAAGCCTTTCATTTGATGCAAAAAGCAAGAACGGGAAATGGTTTTGCAAGCGTATTAAGTTATGCAGGAGGATTTCTTATTGGCTGGCCAATTGGTACTGCTGCAGGAGGTGGCGATGCCCAGTGGGGAATGGCAGCAATTGGAGCGGGACTTGTGTTGGTTGCAATTCCCATCAGTATTCAATCAAATAAAAATGCAAGAAACGCTGTACAAACATATAACAAAAGCAAAAAAGGCCTATCTTATCAAAAGCCTCTTGAAACCGAACTAAGATTCAAAGGAAATGGCATTGGCATACTATTAAAGTTGTGATATTGTTTTTTCAACACAAACAAGAAAGGGCAACTTTTTTATTTAATCACAACGGTGTTTAGCAACTTAACAAAGCCACTGCAAATATTTTGTAAATTCTGCAACAGCAATATGATTTAGTTCTTACTAAATATTTAGATTATTAACAGAGCTCCTGTCAGAACTTTTTTAGTGATCCACGCTTATAATTCTTGTTATTTTCCAACCCGCTTCTGTTTTATTCCATATGTGAATGAATTTAAAAACCCCGCAATCCAACTTTCCGTTTTCCATATGGCAGAATTTGTGTTGGGCAATTTGTACAGCACCATAATTTGCAATAGGATATACTTCCATGGTTTCAAACAAAAGCGTTCGCTTTAAATCTGGCACTTCTTTGGCAATTCTTGTAAAGGCGCTGATGTTATAAGACAAATCTGTTAATCCTGTTTTGTCATGATAAAACTCCAGGCTGCTGTCAAAGAAAGTTACAAAACGGGAAATGTCTTTTTCATTAAAGGCAGCAAATAAAGAGCTATCTAATTTATAAATGGTATTGAAGAGGTCTTTATCTGCATGTTTTTGTGCGTTTAATAAAAACGAAGAAAAGAGCAAAATGGAAAGCAAAGCGATTTTTTTCATATTAAGAAATTTTGAAGCTGTTAAACAAGTAGCCGAAACAAAAAGCCCCTCCGTTTCGTTATAAAACTTTGGGGCCGTTGGCTGTTCCAACTTTAACCACGATGATTACAAAGCGTTTACAGTAATCGGAATTAAGATATCTGCTTTGTTATTTAAATTTATTTGTTCTACTATTTGTTTTGTGTTTTTCTCAGGCGCTTTTTGTTCTGATGGTTTTTTATAACGGTAACGAAGGGTATCTGTATCAGGTGTATTTTCCTTTATACTATCATCTTTATTTTCATTGTCGTTATTATCCTGGTTAGCATCTGTTTCTTTTTTAGGTTGAATGATGTTTCCATTTGCATCAAGCTTTCTTAAGCCATCTTCGGTCATGATATAATCTACATTTGTATCATAATCAAAATAGTCATCAAAGTCTACATCAAAATCGCTTCTGTAACGATTGTATTTGCTTGATCTGTTTATGCGTATTTCAAATGGATTAAAACGATTGGCAACCGACTCATCAATTCTTATTTTCTTTCCTACAGGTATTTTTATTTGCACTAATACTTTTTGTCCACGAAAACGATCCTTTTTTGAAATAGCCAAACCGCTTCCAAGATCAAGAACACTGTCTTTATAATTGCTGTTGAATAAAATATTCTCAGCCCTTTGTTCTGCATCTTTCCTGTTTTTTCCAAAACTGTATTTTAAAATCTTTACAGAGTAATTGCTATCTGTGCTTTTTTCAACTCTAACTTTTATGTTTGAATAACGCATGCTGTCTTCAGTTAAATCAAACCCTTCATCACTGTTACCATCAAACCAGGGATAGGTTCCGCTGTTTCTGATGGGCGGCTCAGTAGCCATAACAATCATTTTAGAATTGGCGGGTTGTGTAACAGGCAATACGTTTTCAGTAAATGAATCAGATCTGAAGTTTCTTGTTATTCCGGCAACCAGAAACGTAACCGAAACCCAACCAAGCAACCAAAGCGATCCGAATGTGTAGCCCAGGTATGGATTGCGGCGTTTGCTTCCGCTTATCTTTCTGATAACCCAAACAAAGATTGCTACAACAGGAACAAGCAGAAATAATATTAAGGTTCCCCAAAGAGCCAGGTTTTGTCCGCTTTCAAAGAAAAAATCTTTTAAAGGATAAGCAATGGTACCCGCAACCATTAATCCAATTAAAACCATTAATGCTATAAAGGCAAACACGCCGGCAATAAATAAAAAGAATATTTTAAACAACATGCCAATCGCATTGCCAGCCGAATGGCTTACAGTTGAAGCAATAGGTTTTGCAGCCGAGGAAAAATTTTGAGCAACAACCTTTATTTCTTCTCCCATTCTTTCTGCGCCTTCTTTTATTTGACTGCCGGCTTCACTTACTTTTTCTTTTACACCACCCATTTCTTCCTGCACAGCATTTTTAATACTGGCTACATCAATTTTTTCACCACGCATCTGCAACTTGTCAGTTGCAGATGTTGCCATTGGTAATACTACCCATAATACGATGTATGTTATGAAGAGCGTACCACCAAATCCTCCGGTAATAAATGTGGGTTCAAAATCAAACCACATTGATGAAAAAATGGAAGTGAGTACACCAAATACTAATGGTAAACAAAAAACCAATCGTGGAATCCACACAGCGATATTAAAATAGTTGGCAAGGCCGCTAGCCACACCTGCAATTACTTTATCATCGGGATTGCGGAATAAACGCTTGCGTACATTAGGAGCTAAATCTCTTGCAGGAAGAATGAGCCACATAATAATGTAGATAAGGATACCTGTTCCAAAACCAATTGTTATAAGGGCAAACAATATGCGGACAATGGTTGGATCAATTTTTAAATAATGTGCAATACCGCTACATACACCGCCTAAAATTTTATCATTTGAGTTACGGCTTAAGCTTCCTCTCGGTTCTTCTGAACGTGAATAAGAAGATGACGACGACGCTGAACTACTGTGGCCGTTTGTTGTGCCCGGGCCTTCAGCATCCATTTGCTCAAAGTCTTCAATGCTGCCCATGCCGGCAATAACATTACTTACACTGGCATCGGTAATACAGATTGATCCTTTTTTTAAATCTTCATCAAAGAGTTCTGCAATACGATCTTCAATATCATTGATGATCTCATCACGGCCTTCTTCATTAGCAAAATAGCGGCGAAGGCTTTCAATGTATTTCTGCAATTGTTCAAAAGCCGTTTCTTCAATTGGAATTACACGTCCTTTGAAATTTATATTAATTACCTTTTTCATTTTAGAAACAGTTTAATGGTGGTTAAAGTGGACTATCAGTTGACGGATGAACTTTTACTTCATCTCCAATAGGGTCCATACTTACCTTTCCTCTTTTTTTAGTAACAGCATCTACTGAGCTGGACATTTCGTTCCATGTTTGTTCCAGTTCCTGGTAAAATTTTGCGCCTTTTTCAGTTAAGGAAAAGTATTTACGGGGCGGACCACTGCTGCTTTCAACCCAACGGTAAGTGAGCAGGTCGGCATTTTTTAATCGGGTAAGAAGCGGATACAGGGTTCCTTCGAGGATGTTAAGATTTGCTCTTTTCATTTCCTCAATTATATCACTGGGGTATACTTCGCCCCGTTGAATAACGGAGAGAATGCAAAACTCCAGTACTCCCTTGCGCATCTGACTTTGTGTGTTCTCGATATTCATAATCTGAGGAGTTTGTTTTAATGTGATTACCTGGTAGCTTTCCCGGAGGAGATTTTAAAAAGCGAGCTCTGCTTTTCTGATCTCTTTTCATCACTTATTAATCATTGACAACACAAATATATGTAGAATTCCAGTACTATGCAACACAAAGTACCATATTTTTTTTAGTAGTTGGCAGAAAAGGTTAGCTATTGCTTAATATATTGTTATAAATCAAATAGTTATTAAATAAAATATTTCTAAAAAAGTTTAAAATATTTTTTGCAAAAACTTAAAAATTGAGAAAAATGGAAATTTTTCATGAAAAAAGCCACGATTTTTCGTGGCTAAAAACAAAGAAATAAAGAGTTTATTAGAAATAAATCAGGGATCAAGTTTTTCAAATGGCTTTTTAAGCAAGGCCATTACTTCTTCATCTTTCTCAGCCGGATAATAACGATCAAGTCCATAGCGCACCTGTTTAATATCGAGACTCATAAAAGTGCCTAATAAGCGATCCCAGATTGAAAAAACGGCACCATAATTACTATCGGTATAAGGTTGTTTCCAATGATGATGAATTTTATGCATGTTGGGTGAAATAAGTATAAAGCTCAACGCTCTGTCTAATGAAGAGGGCAAGCTGATGTTTGCATGTGTAAATGCAGTTGCTAAAACCACCAGTGTTTGATAGATCATAACACCATACATAGGAGCTCCGGAAACAAAAATAAGCAACAGAAAAAAAGCACCCCTTAATATACTATCGCCCGGATGATGGCGTAAGCCTGTTGTAACATCTACATTGGTATCGCTATGATGTATAAGATGAAAACGCCATAACAATGGAACCTTGTGCATAATTAAATGAACCAGCCAGCTACTAAAGTCAAGAGCAAGTACAGCAATCACTATGGTTAGTATAACTCCTGTATTAAACCAGTACACCAATCCAAATTGATTATGCAAACACCAGTCTGATAGCTTAATAATTAAAATAGCTATAAACGTATGAATGATTAAATGAATAACTGTAAACACAAAATTTACACCCGCATGTCGGAGTTTTGTTTTTTTATATTTCAAAGGAAATAAAGGAATAGCACCTTCTATTATCCAGAAAAAAAGCAAACCACCAACCAGGATAGCCATTCTTTGTAACGGATGTTGTTCAAGCGTTTGAAAATATTCAAGAACAGATTGCCACATATTGTATATGATTAAAGAGAAAAGTTACGAAGCTTTTTGAATGGATGAAAAATTGTTTAACACAAGTAAATGAAGTGCTATAATCTGGTTTTATTATTCTTGCTTTTGAGGAATGGTTGTTTCGCTTTCTTCATTCACTTGTTCAAACTCGTGGCCGCAGTTAAAGCAATGATACACTTTATTAGCCCCTATGGCATAATCGCCCAATAAAAAAGTAAAAATAGCAAAAAACCAGTTGGAAGATTTTCTGTTACTTACAATAAATTCTACATTCAAAGAACCACATTGTGGGCATGCCCTGTTTTCTTTTTCTTTATTCATCATTGTGCGTAACAAATCGGCCGCTCTTTCTTTTTGTGACTCATGTACCATGAGCTTTATACCACCAATTGCATTGGTTAAGATGGGGTCTATTGTAACAGTAAATTCATCTTTAAGCCAGCAATTAATTCCTTCTTCCTGCAACTGCATCATGCGCAGATTTGCGTTTATATAATTATCAAATGAATAAAGAGTTACAAAATCCATGTTGATGTAAGATAAATAATACCTGCGTTAGTATTGAGTTTATTATAGAAGACGTAGAAAATCGGCTTTGGTTAATTCCCATAAATTTACTTCCTGCTCAAAATTTAATGCGCCTGGTGTTGTTGTATATTTTTTTAAAAAAGTAAAACCCACTTTTTGCAGCGTTTTATTTGGTGCCGGATTAAAAGCAAAAGGTTCACAAAACAATTTTTGTAATTGAAGATTGTTGAAAAAATACGGCAAGCCCATTTTTACCAATTGAGCTCCCATTCCTTTTTTACGAACCGATGCATTCCATAAATGAAGATGCATATACGCTTCTTTTCCAAAATCAATTTTGTTTACATTGGAATGACCTATCGGCAAACCGTTTTGAACCCATATTAAACAATAGGATTGTTTATTGTTGTATGATTGATGTAGTTGCTGAGTAAGCATACTTATCCATTCTTCCCTTGCAGGAATTTTTTTTATATCAGCACCCATGCCTTCCAGAAATTTTTCATCAGCACTCATCCAGTATTGAACAATGTGCTCAATATCCTGCTGCTGCATTTCACGAACAGTTAAAACGGAATTGCTCATACTTGTTGGGTATAATTAAAAATACAAATAAAAAATCCTGCTTTTAAAAGCAGGATTTATAAATATAAAAAGGGGTTAATAACTTATTGGTTTAACATCAGCGGCATTACCAGCATCAACACATCTTCTCCTTCGTTTTGTTCAGTTGGCTTAATGAGCCCCGCTTTTGTAGGTGTACTTAATTCAAGTCGCACATCATCAGTTTCAACTGCATTTAGCATTTCAAGTAAAAATTTAGCATTGAAGGCTATTTGCATATCCTCACCATCGTACTGGCATTTCATACGTTCGTTTCCTTCAAAACTAAAATCAACATCCTGTGCAGCTAATTGCAACTGGCTTCCGCTTATACTTAATACCACCTGGTTGGTACTCTTATTGCTGAATACACTTACCCGGCGCAACCCACCAGCCAGATCATTACGATTTGCAATAAGGTTATAAGGATTGTCTGCAGGAATTACTACTTTATAATCAGGAAATCTTGCGTCAATTAAACGACACACCAGTTCTGTTGTACCGTGTACAACAAACAAATGATTTCCGTTGTATGAGATAGTAATTTCATCATCATTATCAGGCACCGCTGTTTTTAATAAATTCAATGGCTTTTTTGGAACAATAAAATTTTCGTTCTTGGGGCAACTTACGTCGGTGCGTTTGTAACGTACTAAACGATGTGCATCTGTTGCAACACAGGTTAAACCTTTTTTATCCAGTTCAAAATAGACACCCGTCATGGCCGGACGCAAATCATCATTGCTAACCGCAAACAATGTTTTGTTTATTGCTGTTACCAATGCAGAAGATGTAGTGGTAAACGAAGTGGTATCATCGGCTACCGGTTCTTTAGGAAAATTATCCGGGTTTTCGCCCATTACTTTATACTTACCATTATCGCTGGTAATTTCAATACTGAAGTTCTTGTCAATATTAAAAGTTAATGGCTGATCAGGAAGATTCTTTAAAGTATCCATCAAGATTCTTGCTGGAATACAAACACGGCCGGCATCTTTTGCCTCTACATCCATGTGAATTTTCATTACAGTTTCAAGATCAGTAGCTACTACGGTGAGTTTTGTTTTGTTGATTTCAAATAAAAAATCTTCAAGAATAGGCAAAACCGTATTGGCATTAATAACACCATTGATTTGTTGCAACTGTTTCAGTAAAGCTGAAGAGGAAACGATAAACTTCATAAGACTGTTCTTGTTTATAGCGTGGAAGGTAATTAAAAATTACATGTTACAACTGCAAGATAGGGGTTAAATTTTCAACTTAAGTTACAACCAAACAAATTTATTGATTGACAGTCTTGTTGGCTATTTTGAGAAACGCAAATGAGCTATCGGGTCTAAATTATAAACGAAATTAGTATGAAGCAGATCAAAGCTTTTGTACTTTCAGTATTCAAAATTCATGACGATGCTTAACAACCTGTTTAATTGGGGAAAGAAGAGCGAACCACCGGAAATTATAGCTCCGCCTCCAATCATTTTTGGCAGGTACAGCGATAATAATAAAACTGTTTATAAAACAAATTGCTGGACAGATGCCGATAATTTATTTAATGAAAAAAAGTATCATGAAAGTATTGCTGCTTTTTTTGAGTATCTGAGAGATGATGGGGTACAAAACGTTACAACCAGCAAAACAGAAAACGGATATACGTTTGTTTTTTACCAGGGAAGCAAAGCGGTAAGGGGAAACTATAATAAACAAATGTTAAGTGCCGAAGTTGCTTTGGCAAAAATGGCCGAGCCTTCTGTTCCTGTAATGCGCAGGTTACTTGAACAGAATTTTAATTTGTATTACAGTCGCTATGCGTTAAACAACAATAGCCTGTGCATGAAGTTTGATACGCCTGTTGAAGTAGCTAACCCGAATAAACTTTATTATGCGTTTAAAGAACTGGCTACAAAAGCAGATAAGCAGGACGATATGCTGATTCAGGATTTTTTAACCTTACAATCAACAGACACCGAACACATACAGGAAATACCCGTTGCTGAAAAAGAAATAAAGTATAATTATTTAATGAAATGGATCAGAGACAGCATTAAAGAAGTTGAACAAATGGATGCCGAAAAAATGAATGGCGGCATTACTCACCTGCTTTTAAACCTGGCTTACCGCATTGATTATTTAATAGTACCGGAAGGAAAATTATTATATGACCTGGAAGATCTTGTGACAAGCTATTTTATTAAAGACGAAAAACAAGTACAGGAAAAAAATAACAACATGTTGAATGCGTTTAAAAAAATACTTGAAAAAACAAAAGAGGATGTGTATCCATGTTTATTCAGGAGCAAGCACAGTTTTGCAGTAACAGTGCCGCAAACACAAAAGGTAATAGCCGATACGATATTTGGCGCCAACCAAAACACGAACTGGTTTAAGGAAAATAATTATCCCAATATTGCACAACAGGTTAGTGAGTATGGACTGGCTTTTTGTCAATATAATTTCAGTCTACCCAAAGTAATTACCGATCTGTATCACATTTTAATGAGAGTTTGTTATAGCGACTATTTTAAAGATCTTGGTTTTAAAGAGGAGTTATACAATAGCAAAACAAAAAAATTTAACAAAGAACTCATTGAACAAAGCATCAGCAAAACCATCAGCAATTGGAAAGAAAAATATCAGCAAATTGCTTTTAAAACGGAGAACCTGAAATACGATTCATTAAGCAGCTTCACCCAATCCCTTACAGCAGAAATTGAATTTGTAAATACAGAAACCAGATGAAAACAGTACAGGACATAGTTGATTCTTTTAAAGATGCCATTATTCAGATAGACACACAAAACGGATCGGGCACCGGGTTTTATTTAAAACAATACAATTTAATTGTTACCAATAATCATGTAGTTGAAGGACAGGCAGAAGTAACCATTGCAGGCAAACAGTTTGAAAAAGCTCTCAGCCTTGTTTGGTATACTGATCGGAAACATGATCTGGCTTTTTTGCAACCGGCAACTGATGCAGATTTACCTGAAGTACTGCTGGGCGAATATGCACAATTGAAAGACGGAGAATCTATCATTGCCATTGGCCATCCTTATGGTTTAAATTATACCGCAACTCAAGGAGTTATTTCAAAAGTTGACAGGATAAGAGAAGGAATAAAATATATTCAAATAGACGCTGCCATTAATCCCGGAAACAGCGGCGGGCCCCTGGTAAACATGAATGGCGAAGTGATTGGTGTAAATACGTTTATTATACGGGGAGGCGATAATCTTGGCTTTGCATTACCAGAAAACTATCTGCGTACAGCACTTGAAATTTATGCAGCACACTATGGCAAACCAACAACACGTTGCCATGCCTGTGAGTTTTTAGTATTGCCCGAAAATATTGATAGCGGAAAGTATTGCCCTTCCTGTGGCAGCGAAGTAAAATTGCCCGAACTGCCGAAGGAAGAATTTGAGCCATTGGGTGTTGCAAAAACCATTGAAACTATATTAAAAAAAATAGGAAAAGACATTAAGCTAGTAAGAGAAGGTACAAACAACTGGAGCATTAAAGAAGGAAGCGCCAAAATTGTTATCCGCTATAATCCTGACAATTATTTTATTACCAGCGACGCCTATTTATGTCAGTTGCCCAAAGATGCCATTAAGATTAAACCTTTGTATCAATACCTGCTTCAGGAAAACTATGAAAACAAAGGGCTTGTTCTGAGTTGTACAAATCAAAACATTGTCCTGAGTTTAGTTCTTTACGATCTTGACCTTACAATAGAAAACGGAGCTGCAATTTTTACAAATCTGTTTCAAAAAGCAGATGAATACGACGATTTATTGAAAAACGAATATGGTTGTACTGAAAGGATGGAAGAATAAAAGCCAACACATAGTTAATTTCATTCATTTGTATGATCATGGTCATTTGAAATAAGCTTTGAATTTCAGATATTGTATGCAAAACCTACTTGAATGAAACCTCCTTTTGAAAGCATCATTGAATATGCTTCGCTTGCCCCATCTCAACACAATACACAACCCTGGAAATTTTCTATTGAAGGTCATTATATAAAACTGCACCCCGATTTTAGCCGGGAGCTTCCTGTTATTGATCCTGATCATCATGAATTATATATTTCAATGGGATGTGTATTGGAAAATTTTATCATTGCCGCCAATCATTTTGGATACAATGCAAATGTGATGTACGATCTTGATTCAGAAGATGAAAACATATTAATTCATTTGTATGAAACAGAAACAAAACAGTTTGAACCTCTTTTTAATGCTATAGAAAAAAGACATGTAAACCGCAAAGGGTACAATGGAGAAGATATTCCACTTAAAGATTTAGGATATCTCATAAAGCATTCAGAAGAAAAGGATGTTTCAATAAAAATGATCAGTAACCCGGCTGAAATACAGCAAATCACCACGCTTGTAAAAGAAGCCTGTATTCTGCAGTATAAAAACCCCCGCTTTAAGGAAGAGCTTTTACATTGGTTGAGGTTTAATGAAAAGTCTGCGCTAAAAACTAAAGATGGTTTACGCTCTGCTACATTAGGGTTTTCTGATTTATCAGAAGAAATGGGCAAACTGATATTTACGAAATTTGCCACTGCAGAAAAGGAAGCCAGAAGAACAGAACGTTTAATAGAAAGCTCATCGGCCCTTGTTCTTTTTACAGCAAAAACAAATGATAAAAAAAATTGGGTGCAATTAGGAAGAAGTTTTGAACGCTTTGCTCTTTTAGCTACGGCAGGCAACATCAGCCATTCACATATTAACATGCCTTGTGAAGAAGTACAGGTGAGGAAACAACTAAAACAACTTTTGCATTTAAAAAACGAAGAACCCCTGTTGCTCATTCGGATAGGATATGCTGTTAATGAAACGCCGGCCACTTACAGAAGGCCCGTAAAAGAATTGATGATGGAGGAACAAAATGCTTCCACTACTTTTGGGGCAATTTATTAAAGTATGAAACTGTCGCATCTTTCCGAAACGCTGGTAGGCTCTGAAATTGTTAAACTGGGAAACATCATTAAAGAACGTATCCGTAACGGCGAACGGATTTATAATTTTACCATTGGCGATTTTGACAGCAGCGTTTTTCCAATTCCGCAGGAGCTGGAAAATGAAATTGTTGATGCCTATAAAAAACATTTTACTACCTACCCCGCTGCAGAAGGAATAATTGAATTAAGAAAAAGCGTTTCACAATTTATTCAGGAGCGGGAAGGGCTTACTTACGAAGTAAATGAAATTCAGATTGCTGCAGGCGGCAGGCCATTAATTTATTCTTTGTTCCGTGCCATAGTAGATAAGGGCGACAAAGTAGTATATGCGGTTCCTTCCTGGAACAATAATCACTATGTACATTTTACCGAGGCAACACATGTTGTAATTGAAGCAACCCCGGAAAATAATTTTATGCCAACGGCCCAAGAGGTGAAACCGTTTTTAAAAGGGGCCACTCTACTTTGTTTGTGTACACCACAAAATCCAACAGGTACCATGTTTCCAAAAGAAGAACTGGAAAAAATCTGTGATTTAATTTTAGAAGAAAATAAAACAAGACAACCTCATGAGAAAAAATTATTTCTCATGTTTGATCAAATGTACTGGACATTAACTTTTGGAAACAATGAACACTATAATCCGGTTTCATTAAGACCAGCAATGAGAGATGTCACTGTTTTTATTGATGGCATCAGCAAGGTTTTTTCAGCAACAGGAGTAAGAGTAGGCTGGGCATTTGGACCAGAAGAAATTATTTCAAAAATAAAAGCCATTCTTTCTCATGTTGGTGCATGGGCACCCATGGCCGAGCAAAATGCCACAGCAAAATATTTATTGCAAACAGAAAACATCAATAGGTACCTGGAAAATTTTAAAGAAGAAATAAATTACAGGTTGGTTGAAATTGCAAAAGGGTTTCTACAATTAAAAAAAGAGGGTTTTTGTGTAGATGTAATTGCGCCGCAGGGAGCCATTTATCTTACAATAAAAATTGATTTAGCCGGAAAGAAAAAAACAGATGGCTCTTTACTTGAATCACAAGCCGATGTTACACAATATTTGTTAGATGAAGCCAAACTGGCTATTGTTCCTTTTTATGCATTTGGAGCAGAAAAAAATTCACCTTGGTACAGGTTAAGTGTGGGCACCTGTAAAAAAGAAGAGATTCCTGAATTCTTAGGAAAGTTAAAAGAAGCTATGTTGAAACTGAGTTGATAGAAACACGAATGAAGCAGATTTAATAAGAAACGTTAATTGTAATAGTTTATACTAAAAAAAGATTAATCTGTCTTTATCTGTTTATGGAAGTGTCATCAGTGTCTCTATCCTACCTCTTAATCCTGATTAATTTGTTTTTATCAGCAATTAATAATCGGCCTTCATAAAAAACTTCAACAGCTGTTCTGCTGCAGCATTCATTGTTGCAGAAATTTTTTACCAGAATATATTTCAGGGGCTCGTTTTTTATCTGAAGCGCCATGGTATCACTTGCGGTTAATGTAACCAGGCTGTTTTTTGTACTATCAGCAAATATTTTAATTTCTATATAAGCAGAGTTTGATTTTGCATATAATTTTATATCAGCAGGCGTAAGTGTGGGATTGCTGCCAAAGAGGAGGTCTTTCCCTGTTATGCCGTCTATGAGAGTAAAATTAAAATTACTCCAATAAGCAAAACAAGCTACCATTGTACAAATGGGCGTTGGGCCACAATCATAATGGCTATCATTGTTTTTGGTACAGGAAAAAACAACAAAACAACAAAGCACCAAATAAAACAAACTCCTCTTCATACTTTTATGACCCATAAACAGGTACTACCGCTGCATGAACATTGAAACCATCCGCAATTATTGTTTACAAAAACCTAATGCAGAAGAAACGTTGCCTTTTGGCCCCGACGTAATTGTGTTTAAAGTAAACAACAAAGTGTTTTTATTATTACCGCTTAATGCTGAAGTGTTACAGTTCAATGTAAAATGTGATCCTGAGCTGGCACTTGAACTAAGAGAACAATATACCAGCGTGCTTCCCGGTTACCATATGAATAAAAAACACTGGAATACCATTATGGTTGATGGTAGTGTTTCATCAGCAAAAATCAAAGAATGGATTGACCATTCTTACAACTTAATTACAGAAAGCAGAAATAGAAAGAAACAGCAGTAAGTTTTTTGTTAAACTAACTCACCTTTTTTATAAACAAGAAAGGATCGGTATCAGCCAAAAAGATGTCCTATAGCATAAAAGCAAAATAAAAAATGTTTATATCTTACACGAAAGTAAAGACATAAAATCTTGATTAACTCCTGAATAGTAATTGAAAAAAACCAACAAATTAGAAAAAGCCAAAACAGCAGAATCTGAAATTCTGGAACGGATAAGCGATGCGTTTGTTTCGCTTGATGCCAGTTGGCATTACACCTATGTTAATAAAAAGGCTGGAGAAGTATTTAACAGAAAACCTGAAGATCTTGTTGGCAAACATATCTGGACGGAATTTCCCGAAGGCATTGGACAACCTTTTCATTTAGCATATGAAAAGGCAATGAAGGAGCAGCAATATGTTTATTTAGAAGAATATTATCCGCCGTATGATCGTTGGTTTGAAAATCATATATATCCGTCACCTACGGGCCTGTCTATTTATTTTAAAGACAATACAGAAAAGAAAAAAGCCGAATTAGAATTACAAAAAAGCGAAGAAAAATACCGCACTGTAATTAAACAGGCAAGCGATGGCATTTTTATTGGCGACCAACTTGGAAACTGTATTGAAGTAAATGATAGCGGCTGTAAGTTATTGGGATATGAAAGAGAAGAGATTTTAACGAAGAATATTAAAAACGCTATTATTTTTAATGATGATGAAATTCCTCTGCGATTAAATGAATTAAAAGAAGGGAAATCTATTATACAAAAAAGGAAAATGAAACGGAAAGATGGTTCGTTTCTTTTTGTTGAAATCAGTTCTCAAAAACTGCCCGATGGAAATGTAATTGGAGTTTTCAGAGATCTTACTGAAAGAATAGAAGCTGAAAAAAAATTACAAAGAGAAATAGAATTATCAGATAAAATTATTAACAGCTTACCTGGTTTGTTTTATTTAGCCGACCCCACACCAAAACTTATTAGATGGAATAACGAATTTGAAAAAGTATCAGGTTATTCTTCAGAAGAATTAAAAAAGGCTGTTCCTGTTACTTTGTTTGATCCCGAAGATCAATTAATACTTAAAAGAGCGCTTGAAAAATCATATAAAGAAGGGTTGTCTGATGTTGAAGTAAGGCTCTTAACAAAACACGGTGAAAAAATTCCTTACTACTTTACATCAGCAGCTATACACTATAATGGAAAGCCGGCTATACTTGGTACCGGAATAAATCTTACTGAAAGAAAAAAAGCAGAACAAGAGCTTGAACTGGCAAGAACAAATTATTTATCGTTAATTAATAACATAGATGGTATTGTATGGGAAGCAGACGCAAAAACATTTCAGTTTGGATTTGTTAGCAAGCAGGCAGAACGTTTATTGGGCTACCCGGTTGAACAATGGATAAACGAACCCACTTTTTGGAAAGATCACATTTATGAAGCAGACCGCTCATGGGCAGTAAACTATTGTATACAATGTACATTAGAAAAAAAAGCACATGAATTTGAATACCGGATGGTGGCAGCAGATGGAAAACTGGTTTGGTTGCGGGACATTGTCACTGTTCTTATTGAGAACAACGAACCGGTTTCGCTGCGGGGAGTTATGGTTGATATTACTGAAAGAAAAAAAGCAGAACAAGAAATCAAAAAATCGAATGAGCGGTTTGAGCTCATTGCCAAAGCAACCAATGATGCTGTGTGGGATTGGAATATGGAAACAGACGAAACCTGGGGTAATGAAACGCTTTATAACTTTTATGATCTTGATTTTTCAACAGACAAACTATCAAGCAACACTTTTTTTGAACACATACACCCCGAAGATGTAAACAGGGTTAAAGAATCCATGAATAATGCCTTGAATACATCAGCACAATCTATAACAGAAGAATTCAGGTTCAGAA
>DAIOWB010000010.1:0-24250 GCA_036758725.1 Lacibacter sp. | reverse complement strand
AAGATATATTGATCCGTATTTTTTCCTTTTTTCAAATGTAATTGTTATTTGAAAAAAGGAAAAAATACGGATCAATATATCTTTTTTTAAATTATTAAAAGCCTGAAAGATTTTATTGATGACAAATCTTTCAATTATAAAATAAGTAGCATTTAAAGCGCCCCAAATTATAAAAGTCCAGTTGGCACCATGCCAGAGTCCACTTAAAAGAAAAGTAAAAATCAGGTTGAAAATTGTTTTACCGTTACCTGATCTATTGCCTCCCAAAGGGAAATAAACATAATCTCTGAACCAGGTTGATAATGAAATATGCCATCGCTTCCAAAATTCAGAAATGCTTTTGGAGAAATATGGAGTAGAGAAGTTTTGAATAATTTCAAAGCCAAATAGTTTTGACAAACCAACTGCCATATCTGAATAACCTGAAAAATCACAATATATCTGAAATGAGAATAATATAGCTCCAATTATAAGAGTATTACTATTGTAAGAAGTTGAATTATTAAAAATAAGATTTACATAAGTTGCACAGTTATCAGCAATAACCAGTTTTTTAAACATACCCCATAATATTTGCCTTAACCCATCCTTTGTTGAGGTTAAATCAAATTTTCTTTTATTTTCAATTTGAGGCAGGAGGTGTGTAGCTCTTTCAATAGGCCCTGCTAATAATAACGGGAAAAAACCTACAAAGAGTGAGTAATTAATAAAGTTTGTTGTAGCAACTCTCTTTTTATTATAGACATCAAAAACATATGAAAGGCCATGAAAAGTATAAAAAGAAATACCTATCGGCAAAATAATATTCGTTAATATTATTTGGTTAGTATGCTTTGAAATATTAAATGCATTAAGGAAAGATTCAGCAAAAAAATTATAATACTTAAATAAGCCTAAAAATCCCAGGTTAATTATTAAGCTTAAAACTAGCCAATACTTCCTTTTTTTGACAGATTGTGTTTGTTGGATTTTTAAACCTGTAAAAAAATCTAATAGTGTTGAGAAAATGATAAGAAATAAGAATCTCCAATCCCAGCAACTATAAAAATAATAACTGGTAGCCAGTAATAATCTGTTTTGAAATTTAAGGTTTTCTTTGCCTGCAGACCAATAAAGAACAAAAATTATTGGAAGAGTAAACAGAAATATAGTAAAACTAAATACCATTATTCTTTTGCTTAAGAAGTAGTTTAATTTTAATATAGAATATATAAGTTGTCAGCAACAAGAAAACGATTAAACCCATAATGGCAAAAAGCACTATACTGCTGGGATTATATGTAAATTCTATTTCATTAGTACCTTTTAAATTGATAGGAACACAAATAAATGATTCTAGAAATAACGACTTAGGAACAACCTTGCCGTTTATAATAGTGCTCCAATGTTTATAATCTTTATAAAGTAATACAATAAATCCTTTTTCATCAGTTTTCAAAACTGCATTTATTTGATTTGGATCAAAATATTTTATTATTATATTAGTTGTTGATGCTTTGAGAGTTTGATTAATGTTGTCTGCAGATTCATTTTGTTTAAAAACATCAGTGTCTTTAATAAAGAAAACAAAGGGTTTTTCAGCCAGGTAGTTAATATTTTGTTTATTGAATATGACAGTTTCTGTTTTAAATATGATAGGATAGTTTGATTGAATAATAGTACCGGGTTGTTTATTATAGAAACTCCAGGAACCTAAAATGGAATCTATACCAGTAGTCCCTTTTTCATTTAATTTTATTGGTTGTAATGTTGGAGTATTTATGCCTCTTGCTGTACTGTTTAAAATGTATTGAATACTTGCAGGAGATGATTTGCCATAACCTGTAAAGGGTAGGATTAAGCTTGTGCTTAAAAGTAAATCAATCATGCAAATAACCAGCAGAGTTGTTGATTGTTTTTTAATGAAATGTTTTCCTAAGATCGTTAAAAATATAATTTGAATAATACACTGAATGATTGCAGCGTCATATAAACTGATTGTATCAATAATTAATTTTAAATAATCAACAGATTTAGTGGAAGATAAATTAGGAAATGATTTAAAGATAAAGCTCTCATTTGTAGTATGTAATTTCATAAGATTCCATCCTATCGCTACTAAAAAAAAGAGCTGTAAAATTAAAAGCACTCTATTAAGCGAAGGGCTCTTAATATTTTGATTTAAATAGTGATTAAGCCACGATGATGCAATTACAATAAATCCAAACAAACTGAATATTCTAAATTCTCCCGGTAACCTGACGTATCCTAATAATGGAAAATAGTTTAAAGTAACAATTTGGAAAATAGATGGGATAGAAATGAAAAAAATAAAAAAAGAAGAAAATAATAAAACTTTTAGTCTCTTGTCTGTAAAACAATACTTTATAGAGCAGAGTAGTGCAATAAAAGGAATTAATCCAATATAACAATTTCTCAGGCTTATATCATTTCCAAAAAAAGCTTGCCCTTTTACACTGGGAAATGGTAAAAGAAAAGAAAATAAGCTTTTTACTGTTGTTGAATTTGATGAACTATTAAGAATGTTTGGTTTTACTTCTCTGGTTATAAATGGAATAATTTCTGAATAACTAATCACCATTGCAGCAGAAACAAGGATAAGAAGCATAAAGAATAATCCAAGTCCTATCCAAATGTTCTTTTTTGTTGTTTTATTTTCAGATGATCTAACAAGAATAATAACTTCCTGTATAGTAATGAATCCAAAAAAATAAATAGAGCCAATTATTAACCCCGGATGAGAGGAACTTATAAAACAATAAAAAAAGAAGACTGTTAGTGAAACTCTGTAAAAAGAGAATTGTTTGAATAGTAATAAATAATTAAAAAAACACCAGGGTAAGAAACCTGCTCCTGATATCCAGTTTAAATGTTGTAAGTGACCAATAAAATATCCGCAGCACATGTAAGAAATAGCTGCAATGAGTCTTACATTTTTGTCCCATCTCCATAATTCGCCTATTTTATACATTCCAAAACCGCCAATCAGAATGTAGAATAAAACTTCAATTGTAATAGTATAAATATTATACCCGGTTGTGAAACTTATAACCCATGTTACCGGATTCCAAAAACCGCTACTCATATCTGCATGTTGTGGAATGCCAAAATTTACAAATGGATTCCACCAGGGAAAGTAACCTGATGCAATGCTTTCGCTGATAAAATATTTAACTGGTAAATATCCTGTTAAAATATCGTTCTTAACTGCAAATAAAAAGCTTACAATTGGGAAAAATGCGAGAACAAAGACAATTAGAATAAAAACATATGGATTGAGCTTTTTCTTATACAAGTTTTGGTATGTTTGAATAAAAATACAGATTCAATCTTTATGAACAAACAGGAGACTTCAGATTTTAATGATTATGCAAAAAACTACAGGGAAGTTCATACAAAAAACATAAAACCTGTTTCAGGGGCTGATAGCTTTTTCTTTAGTGAACAGAAAGTTCAGGAGTTGAGTCGGTTTGAAAAAGATCAAAAATTAAGGTTATTGGATATTGGATGTGGTGATGGAGTTTCAGAAGTATATTTTCAACAATATTTTCCTCAAATGGAAATAGTGGGAATAGATAATTCCGAACAATCAATTTTATTAGCGCAAAAAAGAAATATAAGTACTTGTAAATTTCAAGTATATAATGGCGAACGAATTCCTCATGAAGACTCCAGCTTCGATATTGTTTTTATTGCATGTGTATTACATCATATACAACAAGCAAAACACTCAGAGTTTTTGAAAGAATCATTTAGGGTGCTTAAAAAGGGAGGAAGACTGTATTTATTTGAACATAACCCATTAAACCCATTAACAAAATATGTTGTTCGAAATTGTGAATTTGATAAAGGAGTACAGCTTATTTGGGCGGGGACTTTAAAAAATCTGATAATTGCTCAAGGTTTCAAATCTGTAATCATTAACTATACTTTGTTCTTTCCCAGGTTCCGGGTTTTTAAACCATTTCTTAAATTAGAAAAATATTTGAAAAAGATTCCGTTTGGAGGACAGTATTATTTAAGATGTATTAAAGATTAATTGTGTCCTTAATCAGGTACAAGGGTCTGTTTTTAACTTCAATAAACATACTGGCAATATATTCACCTAATAAACCAATAACTAAAAGTTGAATGCCGCCCATCAACATCATTGCAATAATGGTTGATGCCCACCCTTGAATTGTTTTTCCCTGGAAATATGAAATCAAAGCATAAAAGGCAAAGCTGAATGCAAAAAGAGAAACAATCGCTCCAATTAACAATGAAACACGCAAAGGTTTAAAGCTGAAAGAAGTTGTTCCTTTAAGTCCCAACCCCAACATTTTTGCATACGTATATTTTGTTTTACCTTTTAAACGACCGGGTCTGTTAAAAGTTAAATAAGTTCTGTTAAAACCAATCCAGCTAAAAATCCCCCTTAGGAATAATTGCCGTTCTTTAAATTGCAAAACACTTTGTTGTACTTTCTTATTAAAAGCCCTGAAATCAGCAGATTCAGGTTCAATATTCGTATCAGACAAAAAATGCAATAATTTATAAAATAATTTACTTGTAATTCTTTTTAAAGCAGGCAGGTTTTCTTCTTTATCTTTTTTAGTGAATACAATATCAAATCCAGCATTTATTTTATTAATCAATTCGGGTATAAGTGAGGGTGGATCTTGAAGATCACCATCCATTGTTATAATAACATTGCCACTTGCATGTTCCAGGCCGGCTATAAATGCATTTTGATGCCCGAAATTTCTGGAAAAAGAAATGCATTTTATACGTGTATCAATTTTGGATAAACTCTCTATCTCCAAATAAGTATGATCAGTACTCCCATCATCAACAAAAAGTAATTCAAAATTTTCCGGAACAAATTTTATTAATTCATTAAAAAGAGGAACTATGTTTTCTTCTTCATTGTATACTGGAATAATAATAGAAAGTTCTGGCATTCTGTCTTGTGGTTTTGTTTAAAATCAATAAATCTATAGGGAGTGAATTTATTTATCAAATTCAAATGCCTTTCAAATTTATACTTTTCAAAATCATTTTATAGTATCAATCTCTTTATTTCGTAACACATATTTACCAATAATGTCAAACTCAAGATTTACAGAGCCACCAGTTTTTAAATCTTTCAAATTCGTATGTTCATATGTGTAAGGTATCACTGCTATTGAAAATATATTTCTTCCTACATTAAAAACGGTTAAACTAATACCATTTAGTGCAATAGAACCTTTTTCAACTATAAGTGCTGCAAAATTTTCTGGGTATTTGAAATCATACACCCAACTTCCGTTTTCTGATTTAATGCCAGTGCAAACACCGGTTGCGTCAGTGTGTCCTTGCACTAAATGTCCATCAAGCCTACCATTAAATTGTAAACAGCGTTCAATATTTACTCTGTCATTCAGTAATATTGAATTTAAATTTGATTTATCAAGTGTTTCTTTTACAGCTGTTACCCTATGGCGATTGTTAACTACTTCTTCAATAGTTAAACAAACACCGTTATGCGAAACGCTTTGATCCACTCTCAATTCTTCAGAAATAGAAGAAGTGATCCAAAAAGTTTTATTTGTGCCTTTTTCTAAAATTTGGTCAACTATACCTACAACTTCAATAATTCCTGTAAACATATCTGCAAAATAGCAGGATTTTTGGCTGTTGAAGCTCTTTTTAGTCAGGTTTTTGATCCGGGCTTTTATTTCCCTGATTTAGCCACATTGGCGACGCTCCGTTCAACTAATGAACTGCTATTTAGCTTTAAATTCAAACCTTTACAGGAATGAACAAAAATTCTTCCCTTGAAATATTAAATTATTACAGAATCCCCCTATCTTTGCGCCTCTAAAATCATTAAAAGAGGTATCAAATTATGCTGATTATTGATTCAAAAGATTGCGAAAACATCGACAAAGCACTAAAAAAGTACAAGAAGAAATTTGAAAAAAGCAAAATTCTTTTGCAGCTTCGTGAGCGTCAGGCCTATATTAAACCTTCTGTTAGACGCAGAGGTGATGTATTAAAAGCTGTTTATAAGCAACAAATTGCAAGCGGTAAGATTGAGATAAAATAATCTTCCTCTTCAGAATATAGCCGATAGCCGTAAGGTTTTGTAACTTTACGGCTATTTGTATATATGATCGATTCAATACCGAAAGAAATAAATTTATTTTTAGAGTATTTAAAGTTTGAAAAAAGATACTCTCCACATACCATCAGTGCCTATCACGATGATTTGATATTTTTTAACGATTTCCTTTCTACTACTTTTGGCAACCTTTTAATTACAGAAATTAAGCCCACTTTTATCCGAAGCTGGTTAGCCCATCAAAAAGAACATGATATTTCTTCAAAAACAATTAACCGCAGAATTTCTGCATTAAAATCGTTTTTCAAGTTTCTCTTAAGGCAAGAAGTAATTGAAACATCACCAATGACCACTATTGTTTCTCCTAAAATCAAAAAGCGGTTACCATCTTTTATAGAGCAAAAAGATACAGAAACATTGTTTCAGCATGTAGAATTTCCTGATACATGGGAGGGTATTATGAACAAAATGATTCTTGAACTATTATATTGCTCAGGAATGCGTTTAAGTGAATTAATCTCCTTAAAAGTATCCCAGGTCGATTTAGCAAAAAGCGTTTTGAAAATATTAGGTAAAGGAAATAAAGAAAGAATCATTCCCTTATCAAGTGAAATGAAAGCGATTATTGAAGCATATCTGTTACAAAAGGATGTTCAGTTTAATCATGTTCGTTTTGAATATCTGCTGGTAAATGAAAAAGGCAAAAAGCTCTACCCCAAATATGTACAGTTGGTTGTTAAAAAATACCTGTCGCTTATTACTACCATCGATAAAAAAAGTCCACATATACTCCGTCATACGTTTGCTACTCATTTAATGAATTGCGGGGCAGAATTGAATGCCGTTAAAGAGCTTCTTGGTCATAGTAGCTTGGCAGCAACCCAAATTTATACTCACAATACTATAGAGAAATTAAAAGACATTCATAAAAAAGCCCATCCCAAAGCTTAATAATTATTTATTTAAAAATAAGAGGTCTGGAGTAATTTTAAGAACAATCTCATCAATCAAATATTTGTATCCGGTTTCACTGGGATGGCAATCATCCTTCATTTCAAGCTTCTTCATGTCCAAGCCTGTTAGATTATGATTGTTTGGAAGGCTATTAGATAAATCTTCCATTTTAAAGTACAATTTACTTAACCACGGAGAAATTGGCTTTAGTTGTTGATTGTTTGATGTATGGTAATTACTGTCTTTAGAATTATAAAATTTAACCGGCTGTAAAAAATTAATATATTTCACGCCTTTAATTGAACAGAAATTAGAAAGGTCTGAACAAATACTTTTATATGCTAATGCATAAGCTTCAATTTTTTTATCATTAATATCGTTAGTTTTTTCAAAAGGGTATTTATACAGTTTTAAACTGCGGCCAAGAAACCTGAACCCCTTTCTGATATATTTATAATATCCTTCAGTAACACCTTGAAAAGTGTATTCCTTTTTATGTTCATTTATTGCAGTTAATGCAGGGGAAAATTCATCACCTCCATAAAAAATTGGAGAAGGAATATATTTTAAGTCATCAATATGATGATTTACTCTGAAACTTTCCATATCATTAAAACCATGTATCCCAATGACCAGATCTGGATTGTATTTCGACAATATCATTTGAAAAGCAATAAACTCCTGTTGGGTAACATAAGCAGGTAATGCACCATTAATTACAGTGATTTTTTTAAGGGGTAAAATGTTTTTTATTTTGGCTTCTAAATAACTAGGGTTGTTGGTTTTTGAGTCCGATGAATCAGATATACTTAAGACATTGCCCATGCTATATGCCACACTTCCTCCCAGTATGAGTATTCTCAATTCATTTGATGCCTTATTTAAGGGTAATTCATCTTGAATATTAAAACCAGTTTCAAAGCTATTTTGTTTATAATAAACATATGGAGCATCAACATAGATCTTCGCAATTGAATCTTTGTTTCTGTTCCAAACCCAAAAGAAAATGCCGGCAATAAAGTTGAATATCAACAATAAAATTATAAGGGAAAAGAAGGTATAAAATGTTTTTTTCATGCCATTTTTTTATAAAAATATATTAATAAAATTTTGAGAACCCTTTTTTTGTGAAATCTGTATTTTAATCGTAACTTGATAACTGCTGGAAAATTCTGTTACCCAAACCGAAAAACCAGTTCTTTCACATTATTATTAACTAGCTAAAATTTGGAATGCTATGACTGTAAAGATCCAAACTGTACGTTTTGATGCAGATGCAAAATTGCTTGAGTATGTTAAACTAAAAGTGCAGAAACTTTTAAACTTTCATGACAAAATAATGAAGGTAGATGTATTTCTGAAATTGGACAACGTAGTACACAACATTAAAGACAAAGTAGCTGAGATTAAAGTTCATGTTCCTAAACAGCAGTTATTTGTAAAACAAACTTCAAAATCATTTGAACAGTCTTTTGATGATGCCTTAGAATCATTAATTATTCAACTAAAAAGAAAAAAAGAAAAAGAATACTAAACAAACCTTTAAATCCTCCGAATGTCGGGGGATTTTTTTTAATAGGTATCCAAACTTCCAACTACTTCATAATTTTTCCGTTTAAAAATTTTTCAGTTTAATGATTTCCTTTACCTTTGCCTTCCCAAAAAAGGGAGTGCATTGGTATGCGCTGTTGTGAAGTTCTTTTTTTCATACAGTTTATTAAACAATCAATTTGTTTTTGAGAATACAAGAAAACTTGTTTTTTGATTGAGAAAAAGTTTGCAAAAACTAATAAGCCACTTTAGCTCAGTTGGTAGAGCAGCTGATTTGTAATCAGCAGGTCGTTGGTTCGACTCCGACAAGTGGCTCAGGTTTTGAATAAAGAAAGTAGCTTGAAGTTTTTTGAAATAAATTTTGATGAAACTTCATTATTGAATTTGGGCAGATGGCCGAGCGGTTAAAGGCGACAGACTGTAAATCTGTTCTCTCACGAGTACGCAGGTTCGAACCCTGCTCTGCCCACAAAGCAAATTAGCTAATTTGATTATGTGCTAATTTGCTATTTGGATTGTACTTTTAAATAAGTTGATTCTGCATAAGCAAATTAGCTAATCAGCACATCAGCAAATTAAACAAGCGGGAGTAGCTCATTTGGTAGAGCGATAGCCTTCCAAGCTATAGGTGGCCAGTTCGAGCCTGGTCTCCCGCTCAAAAAAGTTCTTTTAAAAAGTAGTAAAGAGTAACATTCATTCACACACTACCAGTCGTTGTAGATCAGTGGTTGAGCATCCCGCTTAATAGCGGGAAGGTTGTGAGTAGAAAAACAAAGAGTTCTTTAAAGAATAAGTAAGAAGCATTATTCACACGCTACCTGCCGTTGTAGCTCAGTGGTAGAGCATCCCGCTTAGTAGCTGGAAAGTTGTGAGTAGAAAATAAAAAAAAGTTCTTTTAAAAAGTAGTAAAGCGTAACATTCATTCACACATTACCTGCCGTTGTAGCTCAGTGGTAGAGCACTTCCTTGGTAGGGAAGAGGTCGTGAGTTCGATTCTCACTAACGGCTCAAAGGACTCTCTATGTGAGAAATGTAGTATGTTACAGATTAATTTTAAAGATTTTAAGATAGAGTAAGAGTAGAAAGTTTAAATCTATCTTTGAGCGAAGTTCGTTGAGAAAGGAAAAGAAGTGTACGACGCATCCGTAGTTAATGTAATCACTGGTGCCGACAACAATATATATTTAACAATTTTTGTAAACACAATTTAAAAACAAATACGATGTCTAAAGAGACCTTTAAGCGGGAAAAACCGCACGTAAACGTTGGTACTATTGGTCACGTTGATCACGGTAAAACAACATTAACTGCTGCAATTACTGAAATCCTGTCTAAAAAAGGTATGGGTAATGTTGCTAAAAAGTATGATGAAATTGATGGTGCTCCAGAAGAGAAAGAACGTGGTATCACTATTAATACTGCACACGTAGAGTATCAAACAGCAAACCGCCACTACGCTCACGTAGATTGTCCGGGACACGCTGACTACGTTAAGAACATGATCACTGGTGCTGCTCAAATGGATGGAGCAATCCTGGTTGTTGCTGCAACAGATGGTCCTATGCCTCAAACAAAAGAACACATTCTTTTGGCTCGCCAGGTTGGTGTACCAAAGATTGTAGTTTTTATGAATAAAGTTGATTTGGTTGATGATCCTGAGTTATTAGAACTTGTAGAAATGGAGATTCGTGAATTGTTAACTTCTTATGGTTTTGATGGTGACAACACACCAATCATTCAAGGATCTGCTACCGGTGCTTTAGCTGGTGAAGAAAAATGGGTGAAAGCTGTTGAAGATTTGATGGAAGCTGTTGATACCTATATTCCTCTTCCTCCACGTCCGGTTGATTTACCATTCTTGATGAGTGTTGAGGACGTATTCTCAATTACTGGTCGTGGTACAGTTGCTACAGGACGTATTGAGCGTGGAATTGTGAAAGTTGGTGAATCTGTTGAAATTGTAGGTTTAATGGATGCACCAATGAGTTCTACTGTAACAGGTGTTGAAATGTTCAAAAAACTGTTAGATCAGGGACAAGCTGGTGACAATGCCGGTTTGTTATTACGTGGTATTGAAAAGAAAGATATCCGTCGTGGTATGGTTATCTGTGCTCCAAAATCTATCACTCCTCATACTGAGTTTAAAGGTGAAGTTTATGTATTGAGCAAAGAAGAAGGCGGACGTCACACTCCATTCTTCCAAAAATACCGTCCTCAGTTCTACTTCCGTACAACTGACGTAACTGGTGAAGTTGAATTACCTGCAGGAACAGAAATGGTAATGCCTGGTGATAATACAAACCTTACTGTAAAATTGATTCAACCAATTGCGATGGAGAAAGGTTTAAAATTCGCTATTCGTGAAGGTGGTCGTACGGTAGGTGCCGGTCAGGTAACTGAAATTTTAAAATAAAGCCCCCTAAATCCCCCAAAGGGGGACTTTGTGGAACGCTAAAATAAAAAGCAAAGTACCTTTGGTTATTACCTTAGGTACTTTGTACTTTTAAAAGTTCTTAAAAATAACACGCCTCTTAATTCCCTCCTTGGAGGGTGGGGAGGCATTCTACGGGCATGGTGCAACGGTAGCATACGGGTCTCCAAAACCTTTGATCTGGGTTCGAATCCTAGTGCCCGTGCGTAGTAAATTTTAAATTTACAAATCAAAAATTTTATGAACAAGGTAACAGCATATTTTAAAGATTCTTACAGGGAGTTACTTGAAAAGGTAACCTGGCCAACCTGGCAGCAATTGCAACAATCTACAATGATTGTACTAATTGCTACTATAATCATTACTTCTATTGTATGGGTAATGGATTTAGGGATAGCCAGCGCTTTACAATTCTTTTATTCATTTTTCAAATCATAATTTATGTCTGAAACTGCCAACGTGGAAACCAGTAAGTGGTATGTGCTTCGTGTAGTAAGCGGCAAGGAGAAAAAGGTAAAAGAATACCTTGATAAAGAAATAAGCCGTAACGGATGGAATACAGCTGTAATTCAGGTTTTTTTACCTGTTGAAAAAGTTTATAAAGTTGCCAATGGCAAAAAAGTAGTTCGTGAACGTAACTTTTATCCTGGCTATGTAATGATAGAGGTAGAGAATGGGAAAATGAGTGATGAAATTCGTGAAACCATCAGCAATACAAGCAATGTTATTCATTTTCTCGGAAAAGAAAATCCTATTGCCTTGCGTAAAGCAGAAGTTAATAAGATGCTTGGTAAAGTTGATGAAATGGCCGATGCTACCGGTATGACAATGAGTGAGCCATTTATTGTTGGTGAAACAATCAAAATTATTGATGGACCTTTTAATGACTTTAACGGAGTTATTGAAGAAGTTAATGATGAGAAGAAGAAATTGAAAGTAGCTGTAAAAGTATTTGGACGTGCTACACCGGTTGAACTAAATTACATGCAGGTAGAAAAAATTGCCTAATTGAATTTGTGAATAGTCCTTAAATAAATTTAAAAGGCTGCAAATGCAGCCTTTTTTTATGAATTGGATTTAAAAACAGGGATGAAATTATTATTTAATTGTAAGAGAAATGACAATTCTTGTAAATAAAAAACAGGAATTTCAGGAAACTTAAAAAATGATTTCAAATAAACAATCTATTGCAATTTTTACTCTATCGATTCTGTTTGTTGCTTGTAAAAAAGAGCAAAATCAAATCAATAAGTTTTCAGAAGCCAGGTATACAATTGAAATTAAAGGTAAATGGTCAATGCCAGATTTTACCGTACCAACAGGAGTTCATTTTACAAATTTTGCCGGAATAGTACATGAAAATAATACAACTCTCTGGCAGGAAAATATGCTTTCAAGTAAAGGGATTGAAAATGTTGCCGAAACAGGAAATACATCTGTACTGCTTTTAGAAATCGATTCTATAATCCGTGAAAAGAAAGCTATTTCTCTTATTTACTTTACACCTCCCGGGCCTGTTTCAACAAAAACAATTTCTGTTTATTGTAATAGCGATTTCTCTTTTATTAGTTTTATTTCAATGATTGCTCCATCTCCTGATTGGTTTATTGGAGTCAGTAATTTCAATTTATATAAAAATGAAAATTGGATTAATGATACCATTATTCCGCTTTACGTACATGATGCAGGAACGGAAGACGGCGATGTATTCGGATATAACAATCTATCAACTTCACCCCAACAATTCATTACATTACTAACTGCTGAAAAAGGAAGTGTTCTGGCTAATGGAAATGCATTCTTGAAGCCAATAGCCACATTAAGGCTTAAGAAGTTTTAATTTGATTCTATCAAAAAATAATAGCTATTCAATACATTTTTTAAAGCCATTTACCTTACCTTTGCCGTCCCAAAAAGTTCTTTATTGAATTTTATTGTTTGGGAGTGGCGCTGAACACGCTACGCTATCACCAAAAAAATTATTACAATGGCTAAAGAAATCACTGGATTTGTGAAGCTGCAGGTAAAAGGCGGTCAAGCCAATCCTGCACCTCCGGTTGGACCAGCACTAGGCTCTAAAGGTCTCAACATTATGGAGTTCTGCAAACAGTTTAATGCAAGAACTCAAGATAAAATGGGTAAAGTTGTACCTGTTTTAATCACAGTTTACACCGACAAGTCTTTCGACTTTGTTATCAAAACTGCTCCCGCATCTGTTCAATTACTTGAAGCAGCAAAACTTCAGAAAGGTTCAAAAGAACCCAACCGTGCAAAGGTTGGTAAAGTAACATGGGCACAGGTTGAAGAAATTGCAAAAGACAAAATGCCCGATCTGAATTGCTTTACACTGCAAAGTGCTATGAGCATGGTTGCAGGTACTGCACGCAGTTTGGGTTTAACCGTTGACGGTAAAGCCCCTTGGGAAAACTAATTATTCACCTTAAATTTTTTTAATCATGTCATTGACGAAAAAAAGAAAAGTAGCTCAACCCAAGGTGGATAATAACAAAGTTTATTCCCTTAAAGAAGCATCTACTTTAGTAAAAGAAATTAATTGTACAAAATTCGATAGCTCTGTTGATGTTCACATCCGTTTGGGTGTTGATCCTAAAAAAGCTGATCAGGCTATTCGTGGCACTGTTACATTGCCACACGGTACTGGTAAAACAAAAAGAGTTTTAGTTCTTTGCACACCCGATAAAGAAGCTGATGCAAGAGCAGCAGGAGCCGACTATGTTGGCCTGGATGAGTTTATCACTAAAATTGAAGCAGGCTGGACAGATGTTGATGTAATTGTTGCAACACCGGCTGTTATGCCTAAGATTGGTAAATTAGGTAAAGTATTAGGCCCTCGTAACCTGATGCCAAACCCCAAAACAGGTACTGTAACAAATGATGTTGCAGCTGCAGTTAATGAAGTAAAAGGTGGTAAAATTGCTTTTAAAGTTGATAAAGCAGGTATCATTCACGCTTCTATTGGACGTGTAAGTTTTGCACCAGAAAAAATTGCTGAAAACACTTCAGAGTTTATTCATGCAATAGTAAAGGCAAAACCTTCAACTGCAAAAGGAACTTACCTTAGAAGCATCTATATGGCAAGCACAATGAGTCCTGCTATTTCAATTGAAACAAAATCATTCATGAACTAATCCTTTCAGGGTTATTAAAACTAAAATCATGACTAAAGAACAAAAAAACGAAGTGATTGAGGTGCTGAAAGGCAAATTCAGTCAATACAATAATTTTTATATTACTAATACTGAATCATTATCAGTAGCACAAGTAGTTAAACTTCGCCGTGCCTGTTTCGACAAAAATGTTGAAATGAAAGTGGCAAAGAATACTCTGATTAAAAAAGCTTTGGAATCTTTGGATGCTGAGCGGTATGCAGGATTATATGATGCATTGAATAATGTTACTGCACTCATGTTTTCTGAAAATCCAAAAGAACCAGCTTTAATCATAAGTTCTTTTCGCAAAGCCAGCAATGGTCAAAAGCCGGAATTGAAAGCGGCCTTTATTAATGGCGATTTATATTCAGGAGATAACCAATTAAAAGCTCTTACTCAAATCAAAACAAAGAATGAACTGATTGGCGAAGTAATTGGTTTATTGCAATCTCCTGCAAAACGTGTTATTGCTGCTTTGTTGCATAATGCCGAAACAAAAGGAGAAACTGCAGCAGTTGCTGAGTAATTGATTTAAGAAGTACGTAGTAAAAATAATTGTTCATTACCTCAGATGAACTGAAATAAATCTCCATTAAATTGGAAGAGATGAGGACAAACAAATTTTTTTAATCATCCGACGGAGTTCAAAAAAACAATGAAGTCGGAAAAAATTTAAACAAAATGGCAGACGTAAAAGCATTAGCTGAATCATTAGTAAGCTTAACAGTAAAACAAGTTCAGGAATTAGCAGATGTTCTGAAAGCAGAATATGGTATTGAGCCAGCTGCTGCAGCTGTAGTAGTTGCAAGTGGAGATGGTGGTGGTGCCGCAGCTGTTGAAGAAAAAACTGCATTTGATGTAATATTAAAAAGCGCAGGTGCTTCTAAATTAAACGTAGTTAAAATTGTAAAAGATTTAACTGGTTTAGGTTTGAAAGAAGCTAAAGACTTAGTGGATACGGCTCCAAAGCCAGTTAAAGAAGGTGTATCTAAAGCTGAAGCAGAAGATATTGTTGCCAAGCTGAAAGATGCAGGTGCTGATGTTGAAATTGCTTAATATTTCATTTACATGATAAGATTAAATCCTCCGACTAGCGGGGGATTTTTTTTGGGCAACGTTTTAACTTGATTATATGTCTTTGCAGTAGAATAATTATTTTAAATTTAATATTTTGTAAATAAAAACATTGTTGAAAAAAATGAGATTTGGAATGAAATTTTTATTTACTGTTTGTTTAGTTGTGTTTTTTTTCAATTCATTGGTGCTAGCACAATCATGCACTAACCTTGGACAAACACCCTCTACAGCTTTCCCTGTTTGTGGTACAACCGTTTTTAAGCAAACGACTGTTCCAATTTGTGGAAGCCGTACATTAAGAGTGCCTGGTTGCAATGATGGGGCTGCTTATGGTGATAAAAATCCTTATTGGTATAAGTTTACCTGTTTCACTTCCGGATCATTGGTTTTTACAATTACTCCAAACGATATCAATGATGATTATGACTGGCAATTGTTTGACATTACAGGTCGTAATCCTGATGATGTATTTACAGATGTAAATTTGGTAGTTACCGGTAACTGGAGTGGTAGTTCTGGCACAACAGGTGCTGCATTAAATGGAATAACATATATACAATGTGCTTCTAATCCTGCAACCAGTACGCCCCGCTTTGCAAGGTCACCAAATCTTGTAGCAGGAAGAACATATCTATTATTAGTAAGTCACTTTACTGATTCTCAAAGTGGATATGGATTAAGTTTTGGAGGAGGTACAGCTGTCATTACTGATCCTAAAGAACCCTTAATGCAGGATGTTAAAACTAATTGTGGTGGCGATGAGTTGCGTTTGAAATTGAATAAAAAAATGAAGTGCTCTTCAATAGAGGCTAATGGGAGCAATATTGTTTCTTTTCCCGGAGGTATTAATGCAACTTCTGTAACTTCTATTGGATGTAATAATAGTTTTGAAACTGATTCTGTTGTTATTACATTATCAAGCCCTTTACCTCCCGGTAATTATAGTTTACAACTTAAAAATGGTACTGATGGTAATACCATACTTGATTTGTGTGACAGACCTATTCCTACAACTGATCAATTGAATTTTAACATCAACATCCTTCAGCCAACAAAACTTGATAGTCTTGTTCCTCTGCAATGTTCGCCAAATGAAGTGCGTTTTGTGTTTAAAAAATTAATTCGATGCAATTCTATTGATGCAAGCGGATCAGATTTTTCAATAACAGGAACCTATCCGGTTACAATTACGGGAGCAAGAGGAAACTGCAGTGCCAGTGGCCTCACATCAGAAATAATAGTAAGCTTTTCACAAGGATTACAAACAGCAGGAAATTTTACAATTAATTTAAAACCTGGGTTTGATGGTAATACAATCATTGATGAATGCAATCAGGCTACACCTGTTTCACAAATGAGTTTTTCTGTAAAAGATACAGTGAATGCAGATTTCAACTATAGTATTAACTACGGTTGTTTAGAAGATACTGTTCAATATTCAAATCCTGGTGGTAATGCAATTAACAGCTGGCTTTGGAATTTTGGATCAGGAACTTTTCCCGGGAATGCAAATGAAGAAGTTTTTTATAAAACATTTGGTGATAAAACAACAACGCTTATTGTTTCAAATGGTTTTTGTAAGGATACAGTACTAAAAGTTATACATCTTGATAATTTTATGAAAGCAGATTTTACGGTTGATGCATTTAATTGCCCGGCAGAACCGGTATTAATAAACGGAACTTCGGTCAGTGAAAGACCATTAACTTTTTTCTGGAGTTTTGGTGATGGTGAAACCAGTACAGAAGAACAACCAAATCAACATGTTTATCCCGTTAGCTTTAATGATGTTAAGTATAAGATTAGTTACACTATTACAAATGATCTTGGCTGCTCTGATACAAAGGAAAAAATAATAACCGTTGTAAAAACCTGTCGGATTGATGTGCCAACTGCTTTTACTCCAAATGCTGATGGGTTAAATGATTTCTTCGGCCCATTAAATGCAGTTAAGGCCGATAATTTTATATTTAGAATTTATAACCGTTGGGGTGGATTAATTTTTGAGAGCAGAGATTGGTTAAAATCATGGGATGGTAAGTATAAAGGTATTGAACAGGAGCCTGCAACATATGTTTGGCGGTTAAGTTATATTGATAGGGATACAAAGAAAAGTATTGAGAAAAAAGGCACTTTAATTTTGATACGATAGTTTTTTAGCGGAATAGATTACTTATTTCAATTTAAGTTTCTGACAGCTTTTCAAGATTCTGCCAAAATGGTGGAAAAACCTCCTAATCAAATTTTGTTCCAATGGCGTGGTTTCCTTACCTTTGCCCTCCTAAATTTAGGCTGAATAGCAAGTTGGCGCCCAATTACAGTCATAAATATCTGAAAATCAATGTACTTGTCTTTGAAAAAAGACAGTGAGCTATTCGTGTGCACAAACATTTAAACCGGTAGAAAGTTATGTCTTCATTAAAAACTGTTGCAAACAAAAGGATCAATTTTGGAAAAGTAAAACACAATGCAGGCATTCCAGACTTGCTTGGTATCCAAATTCAGTCTTTTAAAGAGTTTTTCCAATTAGAAACAACCCCTGACAAACGTAACAATGAGGGATTGTTCCGTGTATTTAAAGAGAATTTTCCTATTACGGATACACGAAACATTTTTGTACTCGAATTTCTTGATTATTTCATTGATCCGCCCCGTTACTCACTTGATGAGTGTATGGAGCGTGGTTTAACTTACGCTGTTCCTCTTAAAGCAAAACTGAGATTAAGTTGTAATGATGAGGAGCATGTGGATTTCCAAACTATTGTTCAGGATGTATTCCTTGGCAACATTCCTTACATGACTCCCCGTGGTACGTTTGTAGTAAATGGTGCCGAGCGTGTGGTTGTATCTCAATTACATCGTTCACCTGGTGTATTCTTCGGTCAATCAATTCATCCTAATGGTACCAAGATTTACTCTGCAAGAGTAATTCCGTTTAAAGGTGCCTGGATGGAATTTGCGACTGATATCAACAACGTGATGTATGCTTACATCGATCGTAAGAAAAAATTCCCGGTAACAACTTTATTACGTTCCATTGGTTTTGAAACCGATAAGGATATTCTTGAGTTGTTTGGTATGGCCGATGAAGTGAAAACAGATAAAAAAGCACTTGCAAAATATGAAGGCAAACGTTTAGCTGCCCGTGTACTTCGCAGTTGGGTTGAAGATTTTGTTGATGAAGATACCGGTGAAGTTGTAAGCATTGAACGTAATGAAGTGGTGCTTGAAAGAGATTCTATTCTTGATGCTGAAGCAATTGAAATGATCAGCGAAATGGAAGTGAAGAGTGTATTTATTCAGAAAGAAGAAGTGAGTGGTGATTTTGCCATCATTTATAACACATTAAATAAAGATACTTCAAACAGTGAATTAGAAGCAGTACAGCATATCTATCGTCAATTGCGTGGTGCTGATGCTCCTGATAATGAAACTGCCCGTGGTATTATTGATAAATTATTCTTTAGTGATAAGCGTTATGATCTTGGAGAAGTTGGTCGTTATAAGATTAACCGCAAACTTGGTTTAAACTTCCCTATTGAAAAGAAGGTATTAACAAAAGATGATATTATCTCCATTATTAAATACCTGGTAAGATTAACTAACGCCAAAGCTGAAATTGATGATATTGATCATCTCAGCAATCGTCGTGTACGTACTGTTGGGGAACAATTATATGCACAATTTGGTGTAGGTCTTGCCCGTATGGCCCGTACCATTCGTGAAAGAATGAACGTACGTGATAATGAAGTATTTACTCCTGTTGATTTGATTAATGCAAGAACATTGTCTTCAGTAATCAACTCATTCTTCGGAACCTCTCAGTTATCACAGTTCCTCGATCAAACAAATCCGCTTTCTGAGATCACTCACAAGCGTCGTATCTCAGCGCTCGGGCCAGGTGGTTTGAGTAGAGAAAGAGCAGGTTTTGAAGTACGTGACGTACACTATTCTCACTACGGCCGTTTGTGTACAATTGAAACTCCTGAAGGACCAAACATTGGTTTGATATCTACATTATGTGTTCATGCCAAGGTAAATGATATGGGTTTCATTGAAACACCTTATCGTAAAGTGGATGATGGAAAAGTAAATATGAAGCATCTTACTTACCTGAGTGCTGAAGAAGAAGATACAGCAAAGATTGCGCAGGTAAATATTGCAGTTGATGATAAAGGACATATCATAGAAGAGAAAGTGCGTTCAAGAGAAAGCGGTGATTTTCCGATTCTTGAAAAAGCAGAAGTTGAGTATATGGACGTTGCCCCAAACCAGATTGTTGGTTTGAGTGCTTCTTTAATTCCTTTCTTAGAGCATGATGATGCAAACCGTGCATTGATGGGCTCAAACATGCAACGCCAGGCTGTTCCGCTTTTACGTCCGCAAACACCAATTGTTGGTACAGGACTTGAAGCAACTGCTGCAAAAGACTCACGTATACAGTTGAATGCTGAAGGAAATGGTGTTGTTGAATATGTTGATGCCAATGAAATCCATGTTCGTTACAACAGAAATGAAGAGCAAAGACTGGTAAGTTTTGAAGAAGACTTGAAAATTTATAAGCTTACTAAGTTTATAAAAACTAACCAGAGTACATGTATAAATCTTAATCCTTGTGTAACAAAAGGACAAGCAGTTAAAGAAGGTGATTTCCTTACTGAAGGTTATGCTGTAAAAGATGGTGAACTTGCATTAGGACGTAACCTGAAAGTAGCATTCATGCCATGGAAAGGTTACAACTTTGAGGATGCCATTGTAATCAGTGAAAAAATTGTTAGAGATGATTTATTCACTTCCATTCATGTTGATGAATTTGAATTAGAAGTTCGTGATACTAAATTGGGTGAAGAAGAATTAACTCCGGATATTCCTAACGTAAGTGAAGAAGCAACGAAGGATCTTGATCAAAACGGTATTATCAGAATTGGTGCAGCTATTAAAGAAGGAGATATTTTAATTGGAAAGATTACACCTAAAGGTGAAAGTGATCCCACTCCTGAAGAGAAGTTGTTACGTGCCATCTTTGGTGATAAAGCTGGTGATGCAAAAGATGCATCATTGAAAGCTCCAAGTGGTACAGAAGGTGTGGTAATTGATAAAAAGTTATTTCAACGTGCCAAGAAAGATAAGAATAGCAAGGTTCGTGAAAAAGCGGTGTTAGAGAAAATAGAGAAGATTCATGAAAAAAACACCAACGACTTACTTGAAATTTTATTGAACAAATTGCAGACATTGTTGAAAGACAAAACATCTACAAGTGTTACAAATAATTTTGGTGAAGTATTAATTGGTAAAGGCGCTAAGTTTAATCCTAAGAATCTTGCAACTATTGATTATGCAAATGTGAATCCTCTGGGATGGACGGGTGATGCTATAACTGATGAATGGATCAACCAGTTATTACATAATTACAATATTAAGTTTAATGAAGAGTTGGGTCGTTACAAGAGAGAGAAATTCAACATCTCTATTGGTGATGAATTACCTGCAGGTGTTTTAAAGCTTGCTAAAGTTTATTTAGCTGTTAAACGTAAACTGAAAGTGGGTGATAAAATGGCCGGCCGTCATGGTAACAAAGGTATTGTTGCAAAGATTGTTCGTCATGAAGACATGCCTTTCCTTGAAGATGGAACTCCGGTTGATATTGTATTAAACCCATTGGGTGTACCGAGCCGTATGAACCTTGGACAGATTTATGAAACTGTACTTGGATGGGCTGGTGAAAAACTGGGTGTTAAATTTTCTACTCCAATCTTTGATGGTGCAACTGTTGAAGAAATTGCCAATCACATTGAGCAGGCAGGTTTACCAAAGTTTGGTCATACATTCTTATTTGATGGTGAAACAGGTGAACGCTTCCATCAGAAAGCAACGGTTGGTATTATTTATATGATTAAGCTACACCACATGGTTGATGATAAGATGCATGCCCGTTCAATTGGACCATACAGCTTAATTACTCAACAACCATTGGGTGGAAAGGCGCAGTTTGGTGGTCAGCGTTTTGGTGAGATGGAAGTTTGGGCACTGGAAGCTTATGGTGCATCTAACATCTTGCAAGAATTACTTACACTTAAATCAGATGATATTATTGGCCGTGCTAAAACATATGAAGCAATTGTAAAAGGCGATAATATTCCAAGGCCTGGTATTCCTGAATCATTTAATGTATTGGTTCATGAATTAAGAGGATTAGGATTAGATCTGAAATTTGAAGAGTAAAGAACAGAACGTTGAAGTGAGTGACACAACCGGTGCTGAATAGAATAGAAAAAGCCGGTATCTAAAAACAAAAAAAAGAAAAACAGATATGGCATTCAGAAAAGATAATCGTCAAAGGCCAGTATTTTCAAAGATCACTATCGGTCTTGCATCTCCTGATACAATTCTGGAACGCAGCTTTGGTGAAGTATTAAAACCAGAAACTATTAACTACCGTACTTACAAACCTGAAAGAGATGGTTTGTTTTGTGAGCGGATATTTGGACCAGTAAAAGATTTTGAATGTGCTTGTGGAAAATACAAGCGTATACGTTACAAAGGAATTGTATGTGACCGTTGTGGTGTGGAAGTAACTGAGAAAAAAGTGAGAAGAGAAAGAATGGGTCACATCAAGCTGGTTGTTCCTGTTGTACATATCTGGTACTTTAAATCATTACCAAACAAGATTGGTTATTTATTGGGCATGAGCTCTAAGAAATTAGAGACGATTGTTTATTACGAACGTTATGTTGTAATACAGGCAGGTGTTAAAGAAAGTATGAATGTTGGTGATCTTTTAACTGAAGAAGAATATTTGGATCTTTTAGATACACTTCCGAAAGATAACCAGTTTTTGCCTGATGAAGATCCTCAGAAATTCATTGCTAAAATGGGTGCTGAAGCAGTACATGATTTATTAAAGCTGATTGATCTGGATCAATTAAGTTATGATTTACGTAATGCTGCAGCAACTGAAACTTCACAACAACGTAAAGCAGATGCATTAAAGCGTTTGAGCGTAGTAGAAGCTTTCAGAGATGCTAATTTAAATATAGCTAACCGTCCTGAGTGGATGGTTATGCAATACATACCGGTTATTCCACCGGAACTTCGTCCGCTTGTTCCATTAGATGGTGGCCGTTTTGCATCTTCTGATCTGAATGATTTATATCGCCGTGTAATTATCCGTAACAATCGTTTAAAGCGATTGCTAGAGATTAAAGCACCTGAAGTAATCTTACGTAATGAAAAGCGTATGTTACAGGAAGCCATTGACAGTTTATTTGATAACTCAAGAAAATCAAATGCTGTTAAAGCAGAAGGTGGCCGTGCATTAAAATCATTAAGTGATGTATTAAAAGGAAAGCAAGGTCGTTTCCGTCAGAACTTATTAGGAAAGCGTGTTGATTATTCTGGTCGTTCTGTAATTGTAGTAGGACCTGAGTTGAAATTACACGAGTGTGGTTTGCCAAAAGATATGGCTGCTGAATTGTTTAAGCCGTTTATTATTCGCAAACTCATTGAGAGAGGTATTGTAAAAACAGTAAAGAGTGCAAGAAAATTAGTAGATAAAAAAGAAGCTATTGTTTGGGATATCCTTGAGAATATTTTGAAAGGCCATCCAATTATGTTGAATCGTGCCCCAACGCTTCACCGTTTATCAATCCAGGCGTTTCAGCCAAAATTGATTGAAGGAAAAGCAATTCAGTTACATCCATTAGTATGTTCTGCGTTTAACGCCGATTTTGATGGTGATCAGATGGCGGTACACGTTCCGTTAAGTAATGCAGCTGTATTGGAAGCACAGTTATTGATGCTTGCATCACATAACATATTAAACCCACAGAATGGTACACCTATTACACTTCCTTCACAGGACATGGTGTTAGGACTGTATTATATTTCTAAGGGAAAGAAAACAACAGAAACAGAAATTGTAAAAGGAGAAGGGAAAGCATTTTATTCACCCGAAGAAGTAATCATTGCATACAACGAAAAACAAGTTGATTTGCATGCTTACATTAAGGTGCGATTAAATGTTCGTGAAAACGGTAAGTTGATTAATAAATTAACTGAGACAACTGTAGGCCGTGTAATCTTTAACCAGTTTGTTCCAAAAGAAGTTGGATATGTAAATGCATTGTTGACAAAGAAAAACCTGCGTGAAATTATTGGTGATATCATTCAAATTACAAACGTTCCAAAAACGGCAAAGTTTCTTGATGATATTAAAACACTTGGTTTCCGTACGGCTTTCCAGGGTGGATTGTCTTTCAACATTAATGATTTGCTTGTACCGGAAGTAAAAGAGCAGTTGGTTGAAAATGCACAAGGTGAAGTAAATGAAGTGTGGGAAAGTTATAATATGGGTTTAATTACGAACAATGAACGTTATAACCAGATCATTGATATCTGGAGCCGTGTTGATACACGTGTAACAGAAACATTGATTCGTGAAATGGCAAACGATAAACAAGGGTTCAACTCTGTGTTTATGATGTTGGATAGTGGAGCCCGTGGTAGTAAGCAACAGGTAAAACAGCTTGCTGGTATCAGAGGTTTGATGGCTAAGCCTAGAAAATCCGGTTCAACAGGAAGTGAGATTATTGAAAATCCAGTATTGAGCAATTTTAAAGATGGCTTGAGTGTATTGGATTATTTCATCTCTACACACGGTGCCCGTAAAGGTTTGGCTGATACGGCCCTGAAGACAGCTGATGCCGGCTACTTAACCCGTCGTTTGGTTGACGTTGCTCAAGACGTAGTTATTAATGATGAAGATTGCGGTACGTTACGTGGAATTGCAACAAGTGCATTGAAAGATAATGAAGATATCATTGAACCACTGAGCGACCGTATTGAAGGCCGTACTTCATTACATAATGTATATGATCCTGTAACTGAAGAACTCATCATTAAAGAAGGAGAGGAAATATCAGCTGAGGTTGCAGAAAGAATTGAAGACAGTGGTATTGAAACTATTGAAATACGTTCTGT